>CAYZFG010000022.1:25041-33004 GCA_964477665.1 uncultured Staphylococcus sp. | reverse complement strand
TTATGTCACACTGCGTTTAGACAGTGCAAAGATATAATAATTATTTGGAAAATGTTGTGATAAAGGTGTTAAAAGTAATTAGGAATTAGCAATTAGTAATTAGTAATTAGCAATTAGGAATTATGTCGCCTCATGTTTCCTCTGTTGAGGATCAAGCATAAGCATGGACGCAAGATCACCTGCAGCGCAGGTGACAGGATGGTGGCATGGGGTTGAGGAACGAAACCCCATGATAAGTCATCCCCCCCTCAGAATGCACGCGCAGCGCGTGTGCAAGCATCCTCGTAGAAGCTTGCTGCGGTGCTACTGTATAGCTTGCACACGCTCTGCGCGTGCGGGGAAGATAGAGATAGTTTATCGTGGGGTTTCGTGCCTCAACCCCACGCAATTATCCTTGTACACGCTCCGCGCGTACTCTCGCACCGTTCATCGCCGTGGTCGCTGCGGCGGGGGGAGGGGAAATATAGAATTTAAAATGGAAAATTTAAAATTTAGGGGCTCACAATTCTAAATTATCCATTCTTAATTTCTCCTTCCCCCTGCTCCATATCCGTCGCACACCATCTATCGCCGTGGTCGCTGCGGCGGGGGTCAGCGACCCCCGCACCATATCTCCGCTCTCCACTCTCCGCCCTCCGCTCTCCACTCTCCGCTCTCCACTCTCCACTTTATAACTTATAACTCTGACCTATGACTTCTCCTTGGCATGGTTTTTGCTGAATTTTTAGTATATTTGCAATCAAGTTATGGACACAATTAATAATATAGATATAGAAGTGCGCGGGTATCTCAATGCGCGGCGGGTATATGAGGCCGCGGAGATGCTGCGCAATGCCGCTCTGGCGGCGGGTGCTCACCGCGCTATGGATCGCGTGGCGCGCGCCGAGGAGAACTATGCGCTCCTCTCGAAGTACGCTCTCGATGGCGTGGATGATGCCCAGCGCGGTCGTTGGCTCGACGATATTATGGCCGAGCTGTATGCAACGGCACTTGAAATCAAGCGCGTGAAGGTGGCACCTGCGGAGCCGACGCTGTATTTCAACACCGTGAGGACACTTGACTGTCGACGCGACGTGGAGTCGCTCGCTGGACTGATGGACGAATATCGCCGCGTGGCCGGCGACATATCGCTTGCTGCGCTTGCCGGCGATGTGCCTCAGGAGAAGGTGCGCCGCCGCGAGGAGCTGGAGAGCGCGATATTTCTCCACGTGTGGACTGCCTACCCGCTTCAAGCCGAGGCGGCGGGGCTGATACGCGAGGCGGTGGCTGATGCCACGCTGCCGGTGTGGTATAAAGAGATGCTCACCGGGGCGGTGTTTATGGGGCTCGACTCGTGGCCCGACGAGGCGCGCATCTCGCTGCTGGCCGACATCTATGCCGAGGCCGGAAACGAGCGCGTTGAGATGAGGGCGCTGACGTCGCTGCTCTTAGGATTATGGATACACGGCGACGCGCTCTATTCGAGCCGCGTGGCCAACCGCCTTGCCGCGCTGCGCGACACCCGTCCCGACATGGACGCCGACCTGCGCGACGCCCTGATGCAGATAATACGCACCCGCGACACTGACCGCGTCACCCGCAAGATTACCGACGAGGTGATACCCGAGATGATGAAGCTGCGCCCCGACATCGAGAAAAACATGCGCTCCAATCCCGAGGGCATGATCGACCCCGAGGCCAATCCCGAGTGGGAGGAGATGCTCGAAAAGAGCGGCGTGGCCTCGCGCCTGCGCGAGCTCCAGGAGATGCAGGAGGAGGGGGCCGACGTGATGATGAGCACATTTGGCAACCTGAAGACATTCCCGTGGTTTAACGACATCGCCCACTGGTTTACACCCTTCCACGCCGATATGAGCCAATGGGACGGCAATGCCATGGCCGTGGCGATAGAGGGGAGTCAGCTCTTCTGCGACAACGACAAATACTCCTTCATGCTCTCGCTCAACCATATCCCCGCCGCCCAGCGGCAGATGCTCGAAGGGCAGATGGAGACCATGGCCACGCAGATGGGCATGATGAACGCAGGCGAGGTTACAACTGACCGCGACCGCCGCAGCGCCATAGCCCGCAACTATACCCGCGACCTTTACCGCTTCTTCAAGCTCTTCAGACGCAAGGGGGAGTTTGCCGACCCGTTCCGCTCGCCGGTCAACCCGCTGCGAGTGCCACTTCTCGGTGATGCGCTCGCTCACCCCGACATGCTCAGCCTCATAGGTGAATTTTACTTCAAAAACCGCTACTGGGCCGAAGCTGCCGACATGCTCGGCAACCTCGCCGCCCTCACTGCGCCCACCATACAACTTTTACAGAAGACCGGCTACGCCCGCCAGCAGCTCAAGCAATACGCAGAGGCCATCGACGCCTACCACCGCGCCGAGATGCTGGGCGACACGTCGCGCTGGCTCATGCGCCGCCTTGCCTCGGCCCTCCGCTCCACAGGCCGCTACGACGAGGCTCTCGACTACCTGAAGCGCATCGAGGCCGAGGAGCCCGACGACCTCAAGCTCTCGCTCACCATAGGCCGCACGCTCATGAAGCTCCACCGCTACGACGAGGCGCTGAAGTATTTCTATAAGGTGGACTACCTGACCCCCGGCAAGGCCGACCGCCACATAGCATGGGCCACATTCATGACCGCGCAGTATGACAAGGCCGCCGCCGCGACCGCCAAGATACTTGCCGACGGCGACGCGCTGACCGTCAACGACCGCCTCAATGCCGGCCACCTGAGCCTTGTGACGGGTGATGCCCGCGAAGCTGCCGCCCAATATGCCGCCGCAATAGCGATGCTCGACTTTGATTTCAACCGATTTATGATAAGCTTTGCCGGCGACAGGGAGGCGCTAAGGGAGAAAGGCCTTTCTCCCGAGCTGGAGGGCATCGTGCTCGATGAAGCCAGGCGACTGAGCCGCGAGAAAGGCGCGAGACTGTGATGGGCATGGAAGGGTCTCTAAGGTCATTAGGGTCTTTAAAGTCCTTAGGGTCAGGCCGACACGCCGGCACCCGCTCCATCCTCCCCTTTTCCCTAAAGACCTTAATGACCCTAAAGACCTTGAATACCTTATAAAATTACAATATGAGACTATTACTAACTGCATTAAGCATTGTATTTGCACTGATGACACAAGCCAAGACTAATCCGTTTTTTGCCGATTATGAGGGGACGCCTCACGGCACCGTGCCCTTTGACCGCATCACACATGCCGACTATGAGCCGGCTATCGACGCGGGTATCGCTGCGGCTCTTGCCGATATCGATGCGATAACTGCAAACCCGGCTGAACCTACCTTTGAGAATACCATCGTGGCGCTCGAAAATTCGGGCAAGCAGCTCGACCGCGTGCTCAATGTATTTTATCCCCTGCTCTCGGCGCTGAGCGACGACGAGATGATGGAAATCTCGATGCGCGTAAGCCCCAAGCTGAGTGACTACTCCACCTCCGTGTCGCTCAACGAGGCCCTGTGGAAGCGCATCAAGGCCGTGTGGGACAACCGCGACTCGCTCTCACTCGACCCCGAGGACACCATGCTCCTCACCACCACCTACGAATCATTTGCCCGCAACGGCGCCCTGCTTCAGGGCGAGGATCGCGAGACATATCGCAAACTCTCGTCGCGACTGAGCGAACTGACCACAAAGTTTGGCCAGAATGTGCTTAAGGAGCTGAACACCTACGAGATATGGCTCACGGCCGACGACCTCGCCGGTCTTCCCGAAAGCTCAGTTGAGGCCGCCGCACTCGCCGCCCGAGAGAAAGGTCGCGACGGTGAATACCTCTTCACCCTCGATCAGCCCGTCTACACCGCCTTCCTGAAATACTCCGCCCGACCTGACCTGCGCGAGCGCATGTGGCGCCTCTACAACTCCCGCAACACCAAGGGCGAATATTCTAATGTAGAGGTACTCAAGGAGATAGCCGCTACGCGCCTGGCCATCGCCCGCCTGCTCGGCTTCAACACCTATGCCGACTACTCGCTGCAGCGCACCATGGCCGGTTCGCCCGACAAGGTGATGGATCTCCTCACCTCGCTGCGCGATGCCTACCGTCCCGCCCTCGACCGCGAGCTTAAGGAGCTGACCGAGTTTGCCTCCAAGACCGAAGGCCATCCCGTGACCATAAACCCCTGGGATTACACCTATTACGCCAATAAACTCAAGAGCAGCAAATATGCTTACGACGAGGAGCAACTGCGCCCCTACTTTGAGCTATCTAATGTGGTGAACGGCGTATTCGGCCTCGCCACCAGGCTCTATGGCCTCACCTTTAAGGAAAATCCTGAAATCCCCGTGTATCACCCCGACGTGAAAGCCTACGATGTGATAGACCGCGACGGGTCATATTTAGGCGTGATCTACACCGACTTCTTCCCCCGCGACAGCAAGCGTCCCGGCGCATGGATGACCGACTTCAAGCCCCAGTTTACCACTGCCGACGGCGAAAACTCGCGCCCCCACGTGTCGATAGTGATGAACTTCACCAAGCCCACTGACTCCAAGCCCTCGCTGCTTACGCCCTACGAAGTAGAGACATTCCTTCACGAATTCGGCCACTCGCTCCACGGCCTCCTTGCGTCGACCAAATATGCCTCACTCTCAGGCACTAATGTGTATCGCGACTTCGTGGAACTCCCCTCGCAGTTTAATGAAAACTACCTGACCCAGCGCGAATTTCTCGACGGCTTTGCCCGCCACTATCTTACCGGCGAGCCCATTCCCGCCGAGGAGGTGGAGAAGATAATAGCATCGGCACAGTTTGGCGCGGCCTACGCCTGCATGCGACAGCTCAACTTCGGCCTCACCGACATGGCCTGGCACATGATCACCGAGCCCGTGGAGGATGCCGAGGCATTTGAAAAACAGGCCGGCGAGTCAGTGAAGATCTTCGAGCCCGTCGACGGCATGATGATGTCGCCCCAGTTCTCCCACATCTTCTCAGGCGGCTATGCTGCAGGCTATTACAGCTACAAGTGGGCCGAAGTGCTCGACGCCGATGCCTTTGCCTACTTCGAGGAAAACGGCATCTTCAATCCTGAGATTGCTGAGAAATTCCGCACCAACGTGCTCATGAAAGGGGGCACCGAAAACCCCGCCGAGCTCTACCGCCGCTTCCGCGGTCAGGATCCCACCATCGACGCCCTCCTCATCCGCGACGGCATCAAGCAACCCGAGCCCAAGAAACTGGACCTTAAGATTCATGATTAAGGATTCATCATTTGTGATTTATGATGCATGATTTATGATTCATGATTTAGGTGTAGGGACGTCGCTGTGCGACGAGTTTCCAGGAAGTGCAACAAGCTATTATTCTATCAGGCAACAAGTTACCCCGGCTCTTCAAGGAAACGTCGCGCAGCGACGTCCCTACAACGGAAAAATCGCCCGCAGCTTATTGTTTGGCTGCGGGCGATTTTATTTCAATCATGAATCATGAATCCTTAATCATGAATCATGCATCATAAATCATGAATTACTTAAGCGTTCCTGCGTTGGCCTGCTCGATCATCTCCTTAGAGGCCGTGATGTAGATTTCCACGCGGCGGTTCTGGGCGCGACCCTCGGGAGTAGCGTTGGAGGCGATGTAATCCTGCATAGGCAGACCCTCGGCCGAGAGGCGGCTTGCGGCTACGCCACTGTTGAGCAGATAGTTGCGCACGGCATCAGCACGACCGGTGGCAACGCGCTCATTTACGGCGAGCGTACCGGTATCGTCGGTATAGCCGAGGATTCTTACGTCAGTACCGGGGTTTTCGAGAAGGTTGGAAGCGAAAGAGGTGAGGTCCTGCTTGGCGTGAGCGCTCAGTGAAGTGCCGTTGGTGGGGAAGAGGATACCGCCGTCGAAGGTCACCTTGATAGCCTGAAGACCGTTGGAGTCAGTCACCTGCTCCACCTTAGCCTGCTCGGCCAGCTGAGCCTTGAGTTCCTTTTCCTGCTTATCCATCTTGTTGCCGATGAGCGCACCTGCGCCCGTACCCACGGCAGCACCGATAGCGGCACCGATAGCAGCACCCTTGCCGCCGCCAATGAGAGCACCGAGGCCGGCACCGAGTGCCGTGCCGCCACCGCCGCCTATGAGGGCGCCTTTACCTGTATTGGTCATTGACGAGCAGCCTGTGGTGAGGAGTACTAATGCTGCGAGACCTGAGATTCCGAAGAGCTTGATACGTTTCATTTTCAATAGTGGTTTTATTTGTTAATTTTTTTAATTATTTGCAAAGATAGTACTTTTCTCTGAAAGAGGAAGGATACGAATATATTACACTGCGGCGGGTCAAAAAGTTTAGGAATATTGCGGAAATTTTTGTAAATTTGCACCTTAATAAGACCCCACAGGTCCGAAATGAGATAAGAAAATAATTATAAATAACTAAATATCAGTAAAATGAATATTTCCCGTCAGGACATTAGCCCGGTAGATGTACGTCTTACCGTGGACATCGATGAAAACGACTACAAAGATGAAGTGACCAAAAAAATCAAAGAGATCGGTCGCACCCACCAGCTCCCCGGTTTCCGCAAAGGTCACGTGCCCTTCGGCGAGCTCAAGCGCCGCTTCGGCAAGCAGGTAGCCACCGACGTGCTCAACGAAGTGGTATACCGCGCCATCATTGATTATATAAAGGAAAACGACCTTCAGGTTATGGGTCACCCCATGCCCGTAGAGGTTAAGGAAGTAGCTCTGGAAGGCAACCAGCAGTTTGCCTACGACCTTGCTCTTCTTCCCAACCTCGATATCAAGCTCGACAAGGATTTCCACTTCCCCTTCTACGACATCACCGTGTCAGACGAAATGGTCGACGAGCAGGACAAGGCCTTCCGCAAGCGCTTCGGCAAGCAGCAGCCTGGCGAGAAGATGGAAGAGGACGCTGTGGTAAAGGGCTCGATCATGCAGCTTAACGCCGACGGCGAAATCAACACCAACGAGGGCGCTATCCAGATGACCAACGGCATCGTGTTCCCCCTCTATTTCAAGGACAAAGAGCAGACTGCCAAGTTTGCCGACTGCAAGCCCGGCGACAAGGTGGTGTTCAACCCCTGGGAAGCCACCGGCGGCGACGCTGCCGAAATCGCCTCGATGCTCGGTATCGACAAGGCTATCGCAGCTGATATGAAGGACAACTTCGAGATGAACGTGACCGAAATCATCGTCAACATCCCCGCAGAGCTCGGCGACGAGTTCTACGCTCAGGTATTTGGCGAAGACAAGGTACACAACGAAGAGGAATATCGCGCCGAAGTAAAGAAGATGATCGAAAACGAGCTGTCGTCCAACAGCCACATCTACTTCCGCAACAAGCTGGAGGAAGAGCTCATGGCCAAGTATGCCGACATGAATCTCCCCAAGGAGACCATCAAGAAGCTCTTCTTTGCCGACGCCGAAGACCCCGAGGCAGCTTTCGAGGCCAACCGCAAGTTTATCGAGCATGAAGTAATCGAGTCTAATCTCGTGAAAGCATTTGACATCAAGGTTGACGAAGCCGAGATGATTGACCTTGCCAAGTTCATGACCGCCCGCCAGTTTGCCCAGTACGGCCTTCAGGGACTCGACGACGAGATCCTCACCAAGTATGCCAAGGAGCAGCTTGAAAACAAGGAGACCCGCAACCGCATCTTCGACCAGGTGCTCAACTCCAAGCTTTACACCGCCATCGAAAACGCCATCACCCTCGACCACGAGGCCAAGACCCTCGATGAGTTTAAGGCAATGGTTCAGCCCGCCGAGTGATAAGTTTTTAAATGACAATACTGAAAGAGACGGCGCGGCATCTGTCGAGCCGTCTCTTTTTTAGGTCATAGGTCAAAGTTATAAGTTATAAGTTATAAGGTATTGCCTGTATGGACGCTCCATGGAGCGTCCGGCGGAGCAAAAAGGTATTGCCAGTAGGGACGTCGCTGTGCGACGTTTCCGGGAAGAGCCGAGCGTAACTTATATCATAAACCCCGGGCGTCCGAAGGCCGCCGATT
>CAYZFG010000022.1:0-24941 GCA_964477665.1 uncultured Staphylococcus sp. | reverse complement strand
GGCGTCCGAAGGCCGCCGATTGAACAGCAACAATGTAACTTTCATGAGTCACGTCCAATTAACATACCATATTATATTCACTCCGTGGCGACGCGAAAGGGTCATCAACGAGGTGCACGAAAGGGAATTATACATGTTCATGTATAACTTCGCCACCGAGCGCGGGTTGAAAATATGGCGTATAGGAGGCATGCCCGACCATGTCCATATCTTATGTGACATACCGCCGAAATATGCCGTGGCCGATATTATAAGGAGTATGAAATCGGAAGCAAGCAAATTTATGTCAGTTAACCCGCATTTTCCGTATTGGAATAAATGGGGCGAGGGGTATGCGTGTGTGACGGTTGACAAGTCTACTTTGCAAACAAGAATCAGTTACATTAAAAATCAAAAAGAGCACCATAAGCATAAATCATTTGCCGAAGAATTTGGCGAATTTTTAGCCGAATATGGATTAGATAGCTGGATAGACAATGATAAATCTTGAGCGGAAACATATTCATTGCGATTTGAAATACGATCGGCGGCCTTCGGGCGCCATTGGTTGGGCTCGTATTGTCCGCCGGCGCCTCCGCACGGCTCCGGCGACGGCGGCTACTAGTAAATCGGCGGCCTTCGGACGCCATTGGTTAGCTCCGAAACGTCGCACAGCGACGTCCCTACAACCGAAGCGTAAGAGATTACACGCAAATATATAATTGATTATCATGATTGAACTCACTAATGCCCTGCGGAAGATGGTGGCGGGGCTTGATGATGCCCGGCACCGCAGAGAGACGGGGCTGTTTAAGGCCGAGGGTATGAAGATTGTGGAGGACACGCTGCCATACTTTGAGGTGAAATACCTCATGGTGGCGCGTCAGGCGGCTGACGATGTGGCCCGACGCTTCCCGCAGGTGGCTGACCGCATAGTGCCTTGCACCCGCGCCGACCTCGAACGCATGACCGCCCTCACCACGCCCCGCGACATTATCGCCGTCTACGAGCTCCCAGCCGTGCCCGATACCCCGGCTCCCCCCGCGCCGGGCGAACTCATCATAGCTCTCGACGACCTGCGCGACCCCGGCAACATGGGTACTATCCTGCGCATGGCCGCGTGGATGGGCATTAGGCGCGTGTGGTGCTCCCGCGAGTGCGTGGATGTGTTCAATCCCAAGGTGGTGCAAGGTACCATGGGCGCCATCGCCCGCGTGGAGGTGACCTACTGCGACCTTGCCGCCGTGCTTGCCTCGCTGCAAGGCACTGAGGTTTACGGCACTTTCCTTGACGGCGAGAATCTTTACACTACCGCCGTGGGACCCGGTGGAGTGATTGTGATAGGCAATGAAGGTCACGGCATTGGCCCCTCCGTGGCTGCCGAGGTGACGCGTCGCATCACCATACCGGCATTTGCCGCCGAGGGACACGGCGAGTCGCTCAACGCCGCCGTGGCTGCCTCGATTACCGTGGCCGAATTCAGAAGGAGACAATATTATGGCAAAGACTAAGACTTCAGCATGGTTTTGCACCGCGTGCGGCAACGAGACTCCCAAGTGGGAGGGCCGCTGCCCGGCGTGCGGCGAGTGGAATACTATAGTCGAGGAGCGGATTCCCGCCACGAAAAGCGGCAAGACTACTATCCGCAAAGGGCAACCCGCTCCCCAGTCGCGACCCACGCCCGTGTCGAGTATCGTGGCGGGGGAAGAGACGCGTATACGTATGCCGAGCGTCGAGCTCAACCGTGTGCTCGGCGGCGGACTCGTCGAGGGCTCGATGGTGCTCATAGGCGGCGAACCGGGCATAGGAAAGTCCACGCTCGTGCTCCAGAATATCCTCTCGATAAAGTCGCGCCGTATCCTCTATATATCGGGTGAGGAGAGCGCGCGCCAGATCAAGATGCGCGCTGACCGCATAGGGCGTCCGAGCGACAATGTTTTCATTGCCTGCGAGACCTCGCTCGACAATATCTTCCACCATATCACCGAGGTAGACCCAGGCATACTCATCATCGACTCTATCCAGACTATAGCGTCAGACGACATCGAATCCTCGCCCGGCAGCGTGTCACAGGTGAGGGAATGTGCATCGCAGCTCCTCCGCTACGCCAAGGAGTCGGGCGTGCCGGTAATCCTCATTGGCCACATTAATAAGGAGGGTTCGCTGGCCGGGCCGAAGGTGCTGGAGCATATCGTCGACGCCGTATTGCAGTTTGAGGGCGACAGCCGCCACCTCTACCGCATCCTCCGCTCAATCAAAAACCGCTTCGGTTCCACATCGGAGCTCGGCATCTACGAGATGTGCCGCCGCGGCTTGCGCGAGGTCACCAACCCATCTGAAATGCTCTTTTCGAGCAGCGACACCGAGCTCTCGGGCGTGGCAGTGGGAGTGACCATGGAGGGCATACGCGCATTTCTCATCGAGGTGCAGGCGCTCGTCAGCACCGCCGCCTACGGCACTCCGCAGCGCTCGGTGACCGGTTTTGACGCCAAGCGCATGAATATGCTCCTCGCCGTGATGGAGAAGAGGGTAGGATTTAAGTTGGCCCAGAAGGATGTGTTTCTCAACATAGCCGGCGGCCTGAAAGTCAACGATCCCGCGCTCGACCTTGCCGTCATAAGCTCTATCCTTTCGAGCAACGTCGACATACCCATTCCACCCAAGACCGCCATGTGTGGCGAGGTGGGACTCTCGGGCGAGATACGCCCCGTGACCCGCATAGAGCAGCGCATCACTGAGGCGCAGAAGCTCGGCATGACCACTCTCTACATTCCGCGCAACAACCTCAAGGGCGTCGATACGGAATCTTACGACATTAAGATTGTGGAGGTGAGCAAGGTCGACGAACTTTTCCGTAACCTATTTGCGTGAACAATCGGCCGCCCGGGCGTGTTGATATTACAAGAATAATATCCTCACGCTTATGAAAAAGATACTCTCTTTCAGCCTTATGGCCATGGTGATGCTGCTCTTGGGAAGCTGCTCGCCCTTTACGCTCGTGAGCAGTCAGACTTACAACAACGCTGACCTCGCGCAGTATAAAACGTATCACATCGTGACCCCCGACGCGCAAAATATGCCGCCCACGATGACCATGGTGACCTATTACAACATTGCCGCGGCTATACGCGAGCAGATGGCCGAGCGCGGTTTTACCGAGGACCCCTCGTCGCCGCTGCTCATCAACATAGGCCTTACCGTGAGCCAGGAGATTGCCACCGCCCCCGCCATACCGCCGGGCGCACCCTATCCCTACGCCGGCCCTTACTATCAGGGCTACGGACCGTGGTTCATGTATCCCCGAGGATATTACTGGCCCGGTTATAACTACAATTATTATTCCAACGCGCAGGTTATCACCGGCATATACAAGGAGGGCGTTCTGACGATGGATATGGTCAACACTGATACCAAGACGGCGCTCTTCTCGGCCTCAGTAGCCACGATACTTGAAAACGGCGACTCGCAGTTCCGCAACCTTAAGGGTATTGCCGAAGCCGTGCAGACGCTTTTCTCGAAGTTTCCCGTGCCCGTGCAACCTCAGTACAGCAACATGAAATGAAATCCCTGAACATACTTTTTCTCCTCGTCCTGCTGCTGCCTCTTCAGGCGGCGGCAGGGCTTTGGACATCTGATGCCGCCGATACTGACTCGACCTATTTCCGTCGCACCGTGGTGCAGCCCGACGATTATTCGGGTAAGGTAGTCTCGACCATTATCCGAAAGGGCGCGCCCGATCCGTCAAAGCCGGGAGTGCTCTACGTACATGGGTTTAATGACTACTTTTTCAATACCGAGATGGGCGATGAGTTTGCCGCCAAGGGCTATAATTTCTATGCCGTAGACCTGCGTAAATATGGCCGCTCGATTCTGCCGGGACAGAAGCGCTACGAGGCCCGCAGCCTTGAGGAGTATTTCCCCGACATCGACTCGGCACTCGTGGATATGGAGCGCGCCGGTATCGACCGCGTCGTGCTCATGGGGCATTCCACCGGAGGTCTGATTACGGCCCTCTATATGTCGCGCAGCCACAGCAAGGCCAAGGATTGCGTGGACGCACTCATACTCAACAGCCCTTTTCTCGACTGGAATCAGGGGTGGAAAGAGAAGCTTATTTGGGCGGTGTCGGCGTTAGGCCGGCTTTGGCCCAATTTCAAGATTTCGCAGGGTGAGTCTACGGCTTACGCCGAGAGTCTGCTTGCCGATCATCATGGCCGCTGGCACTATGATACCGGCAAGAAGCTGTCGCAGTCGCCACCCGTCACGGCCGGGTGGGTGCGCGCTATTACGCTTGCCCAGAAGGCACTGCGCGACGGTAAGGCCGATATACAGGTGCCTATACTGCTGATGTATTCGGGTGCGAGCGTCGACGGCAGCGAGTGGACCGAGGAGCATAACCACGCCGACGGAGTGCTTGACGTGAAAGATATACAGAAGTACGGGCGCCAGCTCGGCCCCCACGTGACCTGCGTAAAAGTCATAGGCGGACTCCACGACCTCACCCTCTCGGCTCGTGGCATCGTAATCCCCCTCTACCGCGAAATCTTCCGCTGGCTCTCCACCATCCCCGCATTGGAGGAAGACGGTGAAGAGTTGCACATGGCAGCGTAGAAATTATTGAGCGGTGGTCGAAAAGAATTTAGAATTAAGAATTTAAAATTTAGATTAGAACAAGAATTTTCAATTTTCAATTCTCAATTCTCAATTTCTTTTCCCCGCTCCACATATGAAAAACTCGCCGGGACGGGACTGAGCCCGAGCCGGCGAGTGGAAATAAAGCGTGTGTGTGTTTACTTGCGTGTAAGGCGGTAGGTTTCACCTTCATCGTTGGTCATCACGAGAGTGTTGTTGCCAACGAGGTATGCATCAGCCAAAATAACCTCAGTCTCGCCATCTACGCGGGCAGTCATAGTGATATAAGCGTGAGTTGCGAGGTTGCCGGTAACGGTGTAGGTGCCTGAAACCTTATCATTGTAGTGCTTGCACTTCATTGAGTAATCAAATTTACCGTTCTTCTTGAAAGTGAAAGTTTCGGTGATTACGTCTACTCCGTCATAATCATTCTCAGTGTAGGTATCTGTCCAGGTGCCGATAAGACCGGATGCAGCTTCGGGGAGATTGAAGTCGTCGTCATCATCGTCGTCACCACAAGAGGTCATGCCGAAGCAAGCGATGATTCCCATCATGAGGAAAGCAAGAAATTTGAGCTTTTTCATTGTTGATTGAATTTTGTTAGGGTTAGTAAAAAATGAATTGGTAATCAAGTGGATATAAAAAATCGGCGGGCGAAGAAGGATTCATCACTGAAGCCGTCAACGCTCGCGCATCGCTATATGTATCACCTTCTTGCTATGAATCATTACTACGCATGGCGCTTGGCGATAGAGGTCGCGCGGCGTCATTGCCTGAATAATTCTGCAAGACGGGATGCAGGGTATGTAGAGTGGATTTTGCCCGAAGGCAAGGAAGAAGAGCCGTCCCATTTCTTTCAGCGCCTCTGCGCCAAATTGCCAAGGAAATGTAATCTTCCCCGAGGCGTCGATGCCTCGTTTGCGGGTGCAAAATTAAGGAAAGAATTTCAGTTTGACAAGAGATGAGAAGAATTTTTTTGAAAGAGAGGGCGCTGAGCCCCACTGCCGCAACAGGAGGGGAGGTAGGACTATTGGGACCTTTAGGACGATTAGGACAATTAGGACAATTAGGACTTCCGGTCTAAAGAGTCCTAAAGGTCCTAATTGTCCTAACTGTCCTAATCGTCCCACCGGGCAGTTTATCGCCGTAGCCGCTGCGACGTCCCTACATGTCGATATGTATATGTTTATTGCCGGGTGGTTTATTCTTCCACGGCGGCAAATTGCATGAGGTAGCTTTTGATGAAGCCGTCGATGTCGCCGTCCATCACTCCGTTGACGTCAGAGGTCTGGTGGCCTGTGCGGTGATCCTTGACGCGGCGGTCGTCAAACACGTAAGAGCGTATCTGCGAGCCCCACTCGATTTTCATCTTTCCGGCCTCGACCTTGGCCTGCTCCTGCATACGGTGCTCAAGCTCTTTGTTGTAGAGGATGGAGCGGAGTTGGCGCAGGGCGTTTTCCTTGTTCTTGGGCTGGTCGCGGGTCTCGGTGTTTTCGATGAGGATTTCTTCCTGCTCGCCGGTGTAGGGGTCAGTGAACTGGTAGCGGAGGCGCACGCCTGACTCAACCTTGTTGACGTTCTGACCGCCGGCACCACCTGAGCGGAAGGTGTCCCACGACATGAGTGCGGGCTCTACCTTGACTTCAATGGTGTCGTCGACGAGCGGGGTGACGAATACCGAGGCAAACGAAGTCATGCGCTTGCCCTGAGCATTGTAAGGCGACACGCGCACGAGGCGGTGTACGCCGTTTTCGCTCTTGAGATAGCCGTAGGCAAAGTCACCTTCTATGTTGATGGTGCACGATTTGATGCCGGCTTCGTCGCCGTCAAGAAGGTTGGCTATCGAGGTCTTGTAGCCGTTTTTCTCAGCCCAGCGCAGATACATGCGCATGAGCATCGAGGCCCAGTCCTGACTCTCGGTACCGCCGGCACCGGAATTGATTTTGAGCACGGCGCTCATCTTGTCTTCTTCGCGGCGGAGCATATTGCGAAGTTCGAGGGCTTCGATTTTGGCGATGGTGTCGGCATAGATGCGGTCGAGTTCCTCCTCTTCCACGAGGCCTTCTTTAAGGAAGTCCCACGCGAGCTGAAGTTCCTCGGTGATCTTGTCGATTTCCTCGTAGCCGTCGATCCACGCCTGGAGGTCCTTGATTTTCTTCATCTGCACCTGTGCTTCCTTGGGGTGCTCCCAGAAGTCGGGCACGTGGGTGCGGAGTTCTTCTTCTTCTACCTGGATTTTCTTGCTGTCGATGTCAAAGATACCTCCTCAGCGCCAGCTTGCGCTCAAAAGTCTCTTTTAATTGTTCTTGGGTAATCATTTTTTTATAATTATCAATTAGTAATTAGTAATTAGTAATTAGTAATTAGCAATTTTGTGAAGTGGCGCGGCGATGGCCCATAATTGCTAATTACTAATTAATAATTGCTAATTAGAAATCAGAATTTCTTTTCGGGGTGCTCGTACTGGAGTGTCTTAGAGGGCTGGTCGCAAACCTCGGCGGGACCGAAATACTGGATGGGGCCGGGGTAAGTGTAGCAGGTCTCAAGAGCCCACTTGTCGCGCTTGGAGGCAAACTTGAGGAAGGGTGCGCCGTCGAGTTTCACGAGGGCTTTCTGTATCACGGGCTTCATCTCGCCGTGGCGACGCTCCATGTTCATCATCATGGTGACGGGGATACCGCCGGCAACCCACTGCACTGAGGGCTTGGTGAGGTTGCGGAGCGACGACATGTAGCCGGTCACGCCGGCCTCGATGAGGCATGCGGCATTGTAACCGAGGGCGTAGCAGTAGTCAGCGTCGAAGTTGGAGGGATCGGCGCAGCGGCCTTCGTAGCCGAAGAAGTGGTGCTGGGCCGAGTACTTTCCGTTGTACTTGCCTTCCTTCTTCATCTCGGCGAGACGCTTTCCTACCATTTCGGAAAGGAGCTTTTCAGTCTCGATGAGTGAAACCTGCACGTTGCCGTGGGGGTCGCGGTCGAGGGTGAGCTGACGGGCCACGCCTTCGGGGAGCGACTCGTATGTGGCGGCATTTTCGGGGGTGAGCTTGGAGATGACCCATGCGCGCTGCTCGGCGGGAGTGGTGAGAGCGGCAAACTCTGCTGCGTTGGCAGCGAGGAGGTCGTTGAGCTGGGCGATGAGCGACTTAACTGCTGGGATAAACTCGATAAGGCCTTCGGGCACGAGTACCACACCGTAGTTGTCGCCGCGCTCGGCACGACGGGCCACTACATCAGCTATTTCATTTATCACTTCCTGAAGAGTCATGTTCTTAGCCTCGACTTCCTCAGAGATGATGCAGATGTTGGGCTGAGTCTGGAGTGCACATTCAAGGGCGATGTGGGAAGCGGAGCGACCCATGAGCTTGATGAAGTGCCAGTATTTCTTGGCTGAGTTGCAGTCGCGCTGGATGTTACCGATAACCTCGGAGTAAACCTTGGTAGCGGTGTCGAAGCCGAATGAGGTCTCGATAACTTCATTCTTGAGGTCACCGTCGATAGTCTTGGGGCAACCGATTACCTGCACGCCTGCGCCGATGTTTTTGTAATACTCGGCCAGCACGGCGGCATTGGTATTGGAGTCGTCGCCACCTATGATTACGAGAGCCTTGATGTCGAGCTCCTTAAGTATTTCGAGACCCTTGTCAAACTGCTCCTTTGTTTCGAGCTTCGTGCGACCCGAACCGATGATGTCAAAACCACCGGTATTGCGGTATTCGTCGATAATCTCGGGGGTGAGCTCCATGTATTTGTGGTCAACGAGACCGCCGGGGCCCATGAGGAAACCGTAGAGGCGGCTGTTTTTATTGATCTTCTTGATACCATCGAAAAGACCCGAGATGACATTGTGACCGCCGGGGGCCTGGCCGCCGGAGAGGATCACGCCCACGTTGATGGGCTTGCCGGGAACGGGTGAGAGGTTTTTCTCGAAACGGAGTTCGGGAAGACCGTAGGTGTTGGGGAAGAGCTGACGGATGGCTTCCTGGTCAGCGACCGACTGAGTGGGCTCGCCTTCGACTGCCTTTACCGCGCCGGTGAGCACGACGGGCAATTTGGGACGATAAGCGGCGCGAGCTGTCTGCAGAGCACTTTTTTTCATGATGGTAATATTTTTATGGTTGTTGTTTAATTATCGCAAAGTTAGTTAAAATTCCGCTATTAATTCTCAATGTCGGTTGAAAATCTTGACTTTTCAGCATGCCACAATACTAAAAAGACTAAGAAGTGGAATTTTTATTGATGTTAATTTGGAAAAAGCATTATACTTATTAAGAGGATAATTCCGAGTGCTCCCAAAATCATTGCTATTTTCCCGTTTCTCTTTTTAATATTCACGATTTCTGGAGAGGCCATAACCTTAGCTGAATGTTGGGAAGTTGCATCTCCGACATAACGAACACCAGTTCTGAAACGCCTGTCTCTAACATAAGATGGAGCTGTAGTGTACCATATGACTTTGTCTGATCGGTCTACCATAAGTAATAAACCATAAATGAAAACACCAATTGGACCTATCGGAATGAAGATGAATGAAAGAAACCCGAGAAAAAGCATCTTTCCAACTGTAAAGGGCTTAGTCGTTGAGATGGCATCCTCGGGAATATCTTGATAGGGATTGCCTATTGGTGTTAAAACAGGTGAGCCTTGAGATGTTACATTAGACACAGGAATGTAATTTTCCCCTTTATAAATATTATTGGATAATACGCGACCTCCGTCTCTACCTACCTGATTGACAGCAGAGCGGATAAATCCTTTTGCTAATTGTTTAGCGAAATTACTCATAATTTTGATTGTCTATTATGAATCTAAAATTGATTTTTGATATAATACTAGTTTGTAGTTAAGTGGATAACCTATTTCATTTGACTGGTATCTTTATAATGTACCATGTCTTTAGAATTGGTATCCGATTATTACTGGTTTTACGTCACATTCTTTATGTTCAATAAATTCCGCTATTATTTTGCAAACGGAGCCGTCTTTTTCCACTCTTTCACGTCGTCGAGCAGAGCCTTAACGGCGGCTTCGAGCTGGAGGTCCTGACCGCGCACTACGGTGGCGGGGTCGTTGGCAACCTTGATGTCGGGCTCAAGCTGATGATTTTCAAGATAGTAACCCTCATCGGTGCGGTAGCCTACCACGGGAATACCGAAGTAGATGTCGGGATCCTGAAGCGTCACCCAGTTGACCGAGGTCATGGTGCCGGGCACGGGCATACCTACGAGTTTGCCCATCCCTTTCTTCTTGTAGACCCAGGGTGTGCCGTGGGCGTTGGAGTAGTTGGCCTCGCCCTGCACCATGATCGAGGGTTTAAGCCAGCGGCGCGACGGCATGTCGCCGTAGTAGTTGCCCTTAACCTCCTGACGCAGATACTCCTTGGCGCTGAATAGCACCTCGATGTCCTCGTGGAGGCGGCCGCCGCCGTTCCAGCGGGTGTCGATCACGATACCGTCGCGCTCATTCCATCGGCCGAGCACGTCGGCATAGATGGTGCGAAAGGGACCGTCGGACATAGAGCGGATATGCACATAGCCGAGCTTACCGCCTGAAAGCGAGTCGACGATCTCCTCATTGCGCTTCACCCATCGGCGGTAAAGCAGCTCTGACATGTAGGCTGATGATACCGGTTTCACCGTCTCCTCCACCTTCTCGCCCGAGGGGGTGGTAAAGGCCACGAGAGTCTTCTTGCCGCCGGTCTTGTTGAGCAGCAATTCCTCGGGGGAAGAAGCTGTGACCTCCTGACCGTTGATAGCCGTGATTACCGAGCCGGGTACCATGGCCGATGCGGCGCGGTCAAATGGACCTCCGGTCACTACCTCGGCCACTTTCAGGCCGTCACCGGTGTAGGTGAGATCGTAGAGCACGCCTAATGAAGCGGTGGGAGCCTTGGAGGCCGACGATGATGCGCCCGCGCCGGTGTGAGATACATTCAGCTCACCCAACAACTCCGAGAGCATCTCGGCAAAATCATGGTCATTATTGATATGCGGGAGGAACTTGCGGTAATCCTTGGCCATCTGCTTCCAGTTTACGCCATGCATCTTGGGATCATAGAAGCGGGCTTCCTCCTCCTTGATTACGTAGTCATACATATACTCGCGCTCCTCGGCGGGAGAGTAGGTCATGTCACCGCGATAAGAGATGTTGGTCATCGACTCGCTGGCGAGATTCATCTTCTTCATCATTCGCGGGCCAAGGAGATAGAGAGCGCTACCCTTGGCGTCGGGCTGAAGGGAAAGCGAGCCGGCGTCGAGACGCTTCACCTGCTCCACGTCACCTTCGCGCATATCCACGCTCCAGAGGTCGTTGCCCTGGTCAATGGAGGTGAGGAAATAAGTCTTGTCGCCGTCGTCGGTCACATACACGTCGGCTATGTCAGACGAGAACGGAGTGATGCGCACTATGCGGTCACGCAGTCCGGCAAAGTCGATAGTGATAGGCTCCACGTCGTCGTCGGCCTTATCCTCCTTATCGGCCTTGTCATTCTTCTTGTCCTTCTTGTCTTTCTTATCCTTGGGCGCGTCCTTTTTCTTATCCTTCTTGGCCTCCTTCAGGAGCTCATAATCCTCCTTGTTGAGCAGGAACTCATCGTAAGCCTCCTTGGAGGTGAAAGCTATCATCACGTCGCCGAGCGAACCCCACGAAGCCTGGTTGCGCATACCATACTGGTCAGATATAAAGGCGATTGCCTTGCCGTCCATCACCCAGCGGGGCGAGTGGCACATGTAGGCGTTATCAGTGATATTGGTGATTTCGCCGGTGGTGGCATTGATGATGGCGATGTCGTAGTAGGGGTCGCGGTGGTGCATGTCGACGGTAGCGGTGAGCCAGCGGCTGTCGGGCGCCCAGTCGAGCATAATGCCGCCGTCGCGGGAGGTGTAGGTAGAGCCGTCAGTGAGCAGGCGGAGCTTGCCGGTCTCGACGTTGAGCACGGCGATCTTGTTGCGGTCAGCGATCACGGCCAACTGCTTGCCGTCGGGTGCCATGAGCGGATTCATCAGATCGGTGCCATCCTTGGTCACGCGCTCCTCCTTGATGAGGGTGGCGTTGGGGAAATTGGGATCCTCGTCGCGCACTATCGAGGCCTTGTAGATGGTATTGTATCCGTCGCGGTCAGAAGCATAGTAGAGAGTGCGGTTGTCGCTGCCCCACGTGGGTGAAAATTCGCCCTGAGGGGTGGATGTAACCTGCTTGGTAGTAGCATAGTCGAGCGAGGTCACGAAGATATTGCCGCGGTATACGAAGGCTATCTGCTTGCCGTCGGGCGACACGGCGGCATCTTCGGCTCCCGATGTGAAATTGAGATTGCGGGTCACGGGAGTCTCATCGCTGGCCGGGATGGTGATATTGACCTTGGCGGCCTTAGCGCCGGGGCGCATGGTGTAGATTTCACCGTCGTAGGCCATGGCCATTGTGCCGTCCTTGGCTCCGGAGAGGAAGCGCACGGGGTGGGTGGTAAACGAAGTGAGCTTCTTCACCGACGACGGCGACGAAACCGGGGCGGAGTAGACGTTGAACGACCCTCCGTCGCGCTCGCTCAGGAAGTAGAGCGTGGAGCCGTCGGCCGACACCACAGGGTCGCGGTCCTCGCCGGCATGGTCAGTAAGATTAGTGTGGCGGCCGGTCTTGGCGTCATATTTCCACAGGTCGCGGGTCACGGATGAGGTATGATGCTTGCGCCACTCGTTTTCCATGCCCTTCTGATCCTGATATACAAAGCTTTTACCGTCAGGGAGATATGAAATGCGCTGGGCGGGAGTCGACAGTATCTGATGAGGCTTGCCGCCGGCGATGTCTACGGCATACAGTTCGGTCAGCCGGCCCGAGGGAAACATCACGCTTGCCGGCGCATCCTGAATGGCAGCCGAGAAGACCACCGATTTACCGTCGGGCGTAAAAGCCTCGGGAGTCTCGGCGGCGGAATTGTAGGTGAGGCGGGTCACGCCTGAGCCGTCAGCGTTCATCACATATATATCCTTTCCGCCCTCGCGCGACGAGGCAAAAGCTATCTTCTTGCTGTCGGGCGACCACACGGGCTCCATGTGCAGGGCAGGGTTGGATGTCAGGCGCACGGCGGTGCCACCGGTTGAGGCAACCTTATATATGTCGCCCTTATAGGTGAAAGCGATTTCCTTGCCGTCGGGCGATATTTTCACGTCGCGGAGCCACAGCGGCGCCTGCGAGGCGGCAAGTGCCGAGAGAGAGGTGGCGAGAGCTAATGAAGCGGTCAGTAAGATTTTTTTCATCAGTCAGGATGGGTAGAGTTTTAATTGTTGAGTTTCTTAATGTTGCGTCGGGGCAGCCAGTCGCTGAGCCATACTCCTATGAGGATGAGCGTGCAGCCGGTGATGCCCACTAATGAGATGCGTTCGCCCAGGATTATCGCCGAGAAGATCAGCGTCACCACAGGCTGGAAGTAGATGTAATTGTTGGCCGTCACGGCACCGAGTTTGCCCACCACGATAGTCCAGAGCAGGAAAGCCAGCAGCGAGGCAAAGAGGGCGAGGAATAGCAGGTTGACTAACGTCGACGGCACGAGTAATTGCGATAACGGAGTAATCTCAGGCTCGATGGCAAGGAACGGTATGGCCGTGACCACGCCGTAGAAAAATGTCTTGCGGGTGATGAACAGAGCGTCGTACTGCACATTGAGTCGCCTGAGAATCAGCGAGTAGATGGCCCAGGTGACGGCTGCAAGAAGCGCGAGTAAATCGCCGAGCGGCTTGATGTCGAGCATGAAACTACTGTTGAAAATCACGAATCCCACGCCTACAAACGCCACAGCCGACCCCACGTAGAGTCCGCTGCCCGGTCGCTCGGCCTTGTAGAGCGCGCCCAAGAGTATGGCCGTGATGATGGGCGAGAGCGAGGTGATGAGTGATACGTTGGACACCAGCGTGTATTCAAGCGCCACATTTTCACTGATATAATAGATCGAGCCGCCACAAAGGCCGCAGATCAGAAACAGCCCTTCGTCGCGCCACGAGTGGCTGCGAAACTGCTTGTGGCTGATAAGGAGCATGAAAATGTAGGCGAGCAGGAAACGGTAGATGTAGATTTCGATGGGATGAAGACCGTTGTCGAGCAGAATACGGGTGGAGATGAACGACACGCCCCATGCTACTACGATGAGCAGGGCGGCGATGTGATACCATATTAATGTGCTGTGCTTTCCCGAGGAATTGGAGCGACTCATGGTGATGATAATATATTTTGGCGGAAGCGGATTCCGGCGATTTTTTCTTTATTCTTTCGCAAAGATAAGCAAAATGCGGCTATCTACCATCATAAGCCGCATGAAAATTCAGCCGCGACGCAATAAAAAAAGGAACCCCGTAGGATTCCTTTGTATTAGGGAGATGATTTTACGTCACTGAGCGGGCTGAGCCTCGGGGCGGGTGTAGCCGTCCTTCTGGCAGCGCTTTGTCATGGCCTCGATGCGGGCCTTGGTCTCGGGGTGGGAGGAGAACATCTTGTTGATGTAGGTCTGCTTGGTGTCGCCTTCCATCGACTGGAGCTTTTCAAACGACATTACGATACCCCAGGGATTGCGGCCGTTGGCCACGAGGAAATCGTAGCCGCAGTTGTCAGCTTCCTTTTCCTGCTTCTGAGAATACTTGGCGTTGATGAGCGACTGGCCGAGCGTGCCGAGCTGGCTCTCGGTGAGGGCGGCAGCCTTTCCTCCGGTAGACGCCACGGCATCTTTGAGGGCGCCGGTGAGGAGCTCCTGCTTAAACTGATTCTTGGAGTGGTGCTTGAGCACGTGGCCTATCTCGTGGCCTATTACGCCCATGAGTTCGTCGTCGGTCATGATGTCCATGAGCGAGGAGAACACGCGCACACTGCCGTCGGGGCAAGCGAAAGCGTTGATGTCGATTACATCATATACCTTGAAGTTCAAGGGTATACCGTCGGCATCGGTGATACCGTCGGTGAGGCGACGCAGGCGCTGAGTGTAAGGGCTGTCCTCGCCGAGCACGGGGTTGTTCTTGTCCATCCAGTCAACCGATTCCTTGACATATTCAGCCATCTGGGCATCGGTGAGCGTGAAAGCTTTGGCAGCCTTGCCGGCGGCGTTGATAGCCTTGCCCAGGTTAAACTGAGCGTTGGCGGGGATGACGCATGCCATGAGCATGAGTGCACCTAAAATACGTAAGATTGATTTTTTCATCGTGAAACTGATCTGAGTTTTTTATTAGCGGATGCAAAGTTAATCATTCTCCGCGAAATTTTTCGTACCTTTGCAGTGAGTATGAAAGAAAAAATTATAGGTTTCGTCTGGCAACACGTCTGGTTGCTTGTTTCACTGTTTATTATGACATTTGGCGTGGCGCTGTGTGTGCGCTCGGCCCTCGGCAGTAGTGTAATCTCCACCATCCCCTTTGTGATGACCCTCGCGGGCGCGGCCTCAGAGGCGCCCGCCTGGACCATAGGCGAGTATACTTACGTGATGAACGGCGTGCTCGTGGCGCTGCAGATACTCATCCTGCGGCGGAGGTTTCAGCTCGTGCAGCTGTTTCAGCTCGTGATAGGATTTGTATTCGGCTTCCTGCTCGACATCAACATGAATATCACGGCTCACTTTGTCCCCACCACCCTTCCGTGGCAGATGCTGGCTCAGGCCGCAGGGTGTACCGTGCTCGCCATAGGTATCGCCATGGAGCTGCGATGTGGCTCGGTGACCATGCCGGGTGAGGGTCTGCCCGTGGCGATAAGCCGGGTGAGCGGTGCGCCGTTTGCGCGCGTGAAGATATATGTGGATGTGACGCTTGTGGTCATTGCCGTGGCGCTGGGATATGTGTATTTCGGGGCGTGGCTTTTCAATGTGGTGGGCACCGGCACGCTCTTTGCCATGATTTACGTGGGTATGGCCGTGAGATTCCTCCAGCCCTGCATGGGGTGGATGGACAAGGTGCTCTGCTACCGTCCCGGCTTCCGCCGCTATATCTACGGACTGGCGCGCTACATCTACCGACGCCGCGATCATTGAAGCGAGTCCTGACGCACGTATTGCCTTACGATAGCGTAGAGTATCGCCTGAATGGGCGATAGAGAGGTGGTCACGTCGATGCCTAAGATCAATTCGCGGGCGAGAGCGGTGGTGATCACGTCGCGGTCCTCTACTGGAAGTGAACTGATGGTGTGGATCACGCGGGGCGAAATAGTGAAAGCTGAGGTCATGATGATAAGGATTTAAGAGGATTTCTGTATTTTTTGTATTGCAAAGATAAAGTCACCCCCGGGCGGAAATTAGGCCAATGTGTGTGAAATTGTGTTAAAGCGTCGAGGGGTCGCGCAATCCTGTGTACTCATGAATTCTTACTATATTGGCACTATGGGTGTAGGGACGTCGCTGTGCGAGTTTCGGAGAAGGGCCATCGGTAATTTAATGAATGGTAGAAAGTTACCATCGGCTCATCTTGGAAACGTCGCACAGCGACGTCCCTACACTGCAATACGTTGATGTTTAGTTGATTAGCGGTTGGTAATAGCAAAGGACGGCTGTGGGCCGTCCTTTGATGTGGGGTATGCGGGTGGGATGATTATTTCTGGTCGGTGGTCTTGGTGAGCTTCCAGCCGGCGGTGAGGCCGTCGTATTTATTGAGGAGCTCGGTCACGCCTTTGAGGGTCTTGTTGCCGGTGGCACTGCCCACTTTCTCAACGATCTTAAGCAGGCCGCTGACGTCGAATGTGAGCGACATCTCTTTTCCGCCCTTGACTGATACGTAGGCTTCGAGTTTGCCGAGGCTGATTTTTTTGAAGGCCTTGAAGGTGAAGTAGAAATTGCCTGTCTCGGTATTGCGGGAGATAGTACCCTGCAGGGGGATGGATTTTACCTTGAAGGTAAATGTGGAGTCAGACTCGATGGTGAGTTTGAGGCTCTCGAATCCGGCTATTTTGTAATAGTCCTTGAGCTTATTTTCTACTGTGGCCGATGCAGCGGCACCGCCGGCCTTAAGGAGAAGATTGTCGCTCTTGAACACCACGGCGGGACCTGAATAAGCCCATGTTCCCACCATGTCTTTAACATCGACGTCGGCCGAAGTGAGGCCGATAGCGTCAGTGACGCCCTTGATGAGTCCGCCCAGACCGGAGCCTGACGATGAGGAGGTTGAGGTACTGTCGGTAGTCTCTGAAGAAGAGCCTGAGAGGCCTCCGAGGAGGTTACCGAGGTTTAACTGGGCCGAAGCCTGTGAGGCGGTCATCATAGCGGCCGCTGCGAGAAGAAGGGCAAAAATGCGTTTCATTGTTTAATAAAAATAGTCGAGTGAGAAATCGTCAACGAATAGCAGCGAGCCGTTGCCACCGGTAAAATAGTCACCGTATTTTGAGGCCGACGCGACTACCAATACATACTTAGGAACACGCGAAGTGGATTTATAGTTCACGGGAACGGAAATTTGTTCCCACTCGGGGTAATCTCGGCAGAGCTGGAGCATACCATAGCCTACTACTTCCTGACCGTCGGGGTCGAAGAGATGGCGGTTGTTGGGGTTAGTGCGGATTTCAAACGGCTCGGGCGAGTCGATGAGCGCTATCCACACCACGGCGGTATCGGGGCGATCTTTCAGGTCACCGAATCCGGCGGTGGTGGAGCTGATGGGGGCGGAATGATATTTCACCCAGCAATTGAGGCGTGTGGGGCGGAAGGTAAACTCACGGCCGAAGCTGAGGATACCGTTGGTTCCGTCGGTGCGCACGTAGCTGCCCGCAAAGAGGTTGCCGGCGGCGAGCTTGCCCAGCATACCTATGCCCACGAATCGGGTTTCGAGACGGGCCGAGCGGCCATGTCCCGTGGGGGTGTCATCGGAAGGCTGAGTATTGCTCGGGCCGAGAGTGGTAGCACCCTTATTACCTGTATCCCAGAACGATACCGAGCCTTCAGCCCACGGGTTCCACACCTTGCCGTCGAGCCACCAGTCGTCGAGCGAACTGTTGGGGAGCTGCGCCGTGCCGTAGGTTGTGAAGTCGACTACCTCGCCATAATCGGTGCCCGAATACGTGCGGGCCTGATAAGCGGTGAGCGGGTCGAGGGGCGAGATGCGGCCGGTGAACGAGCCTCCGTCGTGGGTCACATCGGCCTCCGGAACACGTATCCACTCATTGTCGCCCGCCTTGCGGTATTCCACGCCATTGTTCTTACCGGCCTCGGCTGTACCGTAGACCCATGCCACCTGCGACCAAGCGTCGACGCGGTCAGTGGTCACGCTCGATTCTGTGGCGGTGATATAGATAGTCCAGCGGTCAGTGCGGCCATGCTCGGTCACGTCCACCGTCACGGGGCCGTTGAAATCGACCGTCGCACCTTCGAGCGACGGCTCCATTACGGCTTCGGGGCCGGCGAGCTTTATAGAAGTGACCTTGACGGCATCGAGCGGAGTGCGGTCAGTGACGTAAGCTATCACGCGTCGGGCGGGGACGTCGATAGTGGAAACACCTACCTGATTTTCGACCGTGAAATATCGCTCAATGTTCTGAATGGCGGTGACTTGCCACGTGTAGGTCTGATAAAGCGACACGGTGGTAGTGGCTGGCGAGGAGAGGTCGGTGCCGTTGAGATATGCCACAGAGTCGTTCCACACCGAGCCTGCGGGTGAGAGGAAAAACTCCTTTACTACCACATTGTAGGGGTCGGCTGTCTCGTCGAGATACACGGTTATGGTGGCGTTGATAGTGTCGATGGCGGCAGGCTGGAGTTCGCCCAGCACCTCGAAACTCAGAAATTGCGGGTGGATGCGGGGATAAGGGATGTCGTTTTTGATACATCCCTGCACGAGCAGCGCGGCAATGAGCGCGCCCAAGATGCCCCGGAGATATGACTTAAATGTTGACACCTAATCCGAAGTTAATGTTAAACAAGTTGAAGCGGAAATTGGCGCCCGACGAAGTGCGGGAGCCCTCCTCCACGCCGTTGGTCACCTGACGCTCGTGGGTGATGTGGAGACCGAAGACGCCGAATGATATGTTGAAGCACACATTGTCCATGATGAAAACGCAGACGCCCGGCGAGAAATTGAGCCCGAGCTTGGTGGTCATGGTGCGGGTATCGCGCGGCTCGCCGTTGTAGAGGCGGCGGAAACGCGAGGCACCGCTGCCCACGCCCAGCTCCACTTCATTAAACACCGCAAATCTCTTCTGCTCGCTGAGTCCCACGTAGTTGCGGTAAAATACCGAGCCGGTGTAGGAATTGGAGTAGTAGCTCACGCCGCTGAGCGAGAAGCTCATATCGTCGTCGATGTCTACCGATAGCCCCGTAAGGTCGAGCTCGCCGCGGGAGTAGGTGAAGCGTATACCTATGCTCTGATTGTGATTGAAAAAGTAGCTTACAGTGGGCTTGAGGGTGTAGAGCGTGCCCTTGAGATTGAGATTGTTGAGCACCGAGAGTATCTGCACATCCTCGGTAGAGAGCTGACCGTAAGAAGCCGTGAGGCCAAACTGCCACTGCCCGCGGGGGATGAAGAGGAAGTTGAACAGGCCACGGTCATAGCGGCCGTAATTGCGCTGAGGGATGATGAAGTTGACCGTGTCGCGTCCCACTATCACGCGGCGGGTGAGAATCTCGGGGTCGATGTCGCCTATCACTATCTTTCCGCCGCGTCGCTGCGGTCCGGAGGGGGCTGCCACGGAATCTACGGCGGCAGTGTCAGGCTCCACGGTAACTGAAGGGGTGATGAGGAAAGTGAACGAGTCTTCGGGCTCGGCGGCCGACAGCTGAAAAGTGGCGGCTACCGACACCAGCATAGCGGCTATGATGCGGAATATATATGAAGGTGTCATAGATAGAATACCACTCCGAAGGAGATTGAAAAGAGGTTGATTTTAAAATTGGCGCTCTTGTAGTCAGTGTGGGCTACATATATCTGGTCAGTGGTGGCTTTGGAATTGGAATAGTTGAAACCGAGCACACCTATGCTCACTTCGAGGGCCGAGTAGTTGTTGAGAAACATCATCATGCCCGGAGTGAGACCTATGCCTATATCGAAATTGCGCTGATAGGTACCGGTGATGTCGTCGCCGGTGCCGTTGATAATCTTTGACTGGCCGCCCCCTATCTGGAGCTGGAGCTCATTGAAGAAAGCGAATCGCATCGACTTGCCCAGCGAGATATAGTTGCGGAAAGCTATGTAGCCCGAGTAGCTCTGGCTTATGGAGTAGAGATTGGATATGTCGTAGCTCGTCTCAGAGTCGATGATGAGGCTGGCATTTTCGAGATGGGTGCGCGAGCGCGTGTAGGAGAAGCGGCCGCCGGCAGCGAGATTGTCGGCAAAGGCATATAGGAGCATGGGGCTTACCTTGAAAGAATAAGTATCGCCCTTGATGCTTTCGATGATGAGAAACTGGTAATTGCTCTGGTCGCTCTGGGTGTAGCTTACGTTGACACCGGTGATCCACTGGCCCTTAGGGATGAACTTGTTCATTTCTATGCCGCGGGAGAAGTGCTCCTGAGCCCCGGCCGGAGCTGCGTGACACAGCAGCGCGAGCAGCAAAGTGAAGAAATATATAGAGAAATGACGATTCATTATAGCTGGCGTGAGTGATGTGATGGATTCCCCTCACTTCGTTCGGGGCACGATTCAGGGCGTAAAGGTACGAAAAAGTTTAGTATAAACCAAAAAAAGCGAGGAAGCCCGCTGCGGGATTCCTCGCTATCATGAAAGAGAGAGATTTCAGTGGAAGCTGATGCTTACTTTTCAGCCTTCTTTTCAGCCTTGGCCTTCACGCCGTCGGCCTTAGCTTTAGAGCGAGCGTCGCCCTTTACTTTCTTATCGTGGCCCTTCATGGCACCTTTCACAGCGCCCTTGTGAGCCTTACCGTCGCGGGGAGCCATCTTGGCGGGACCGTTGACGTAAGCGTTTTCAAGGAAGATTACATACTGGTCAGGGGTGAGAACGCCTTTGACGCTGTTGAGGTAATCCTTGCGGGCAGCCTTCTTCTGATCGCCCTTGGCCTTGCGGTCGGCCTTGGCAGCTTCTTTCTTTTCCTTAGCAGCCTTGGCGCGGGAAGCGTTGAGCTCCTGGAGCTTGGTCTGCTGCTCGGGGGTAAGGGTGATACCCTCGAAGAGGAATGACTGTACACACTCGGCCTTTTCAGTGGGGCAGCCGGCGGCGTCGCATGAAGTGGCGGGAGCCTGAGCGAAGGTTGAGATAGAGAAGGTAGATGCTAATAATACTGCGAGACTTACGATAGTTTTTTTCATAATGATTTCAGTTTTTTGAAGTGTTATTTTTACTAATTATATTTTCTGTTTTCGGGAGCCGCTGTTTCAAGCGGCTTACGATAATATGACCCGCCCCGCGATGAAAGGTTTAATCGCGGGGCGGGCATTTAACTTTATTTTCGGAAATGGGGAGTGTTGACTTACAAGATGTTAATCGCGGCGGTGGATACAGGCACCTATCGAGTTAAGTCGGGTATCTATCGATTGATATCCCCGATCTATCTGGTCAATGTTGTCGATCTGGCTCACGCCGTTGGCTGACATTGCCGCGATGAGCATGGCGATGCCGGCACGTATGTCGGGCGAAAGCATCCTGTTGGCTCTCAGGGGGAAACGATGGTCGAGACCTATCACTACGGCGCGGTGGGGGTCGCAGAGCATTATCTGGGCGCCCATGTCGATGAGGCGGTCGACGAAAAAGAGTCGGGACTCAAACATTTTCTGGTGTACCAGCACGCTGCCCTTGCACTGCGTGGCCGTCACGAGCAGCACGCTGAGCAGGTCAGGCGTAAGGCCCGGCCACGGAGCGTCGGCAATCGTGGGAATAGAGCCGTCGAGATTGGTCTCGATTTCGTAGGTGTCCTGAGCCGGCACGATGATATCGGTATCGGTCACCGTGAGGTTGATGCCCAGGCGGCGGAATGCGTCGGGGATTATGCCCAGGTTTTCGGGAGATACATTGGTGATGGTGAGGTCGCTGCAAGTGAGCGCGGCCATGCCTATGAACGATCCCACCTCGATCATATCGGGGAGCACGGTGTGCTCCGTGCCGTGGAGGCGGTCAGTGCCGTGGATTTTGAGCAGATTGCTGCCGATACCCTCTATCTTCACGCCCATGCGGCCGAGCATACGGCACAGCTGCTGAATGTAAGGCTCGCAGGCGGCATTATATATAGTGGTGACGCCCTGCGCCATGGCAGCAGCCATGATGATGTTGGCCGTACCGGTCACCGAGGCCTCGTCGAGAAGCATGTAGCAACCCTTGAGCGGGCTCACCGCCACGAGGTAGTAAGCCTGGCGCTCTTCATTGTAGCATATCATGGCGCCGAGCTTGGTGAAGCCGGCTATGTGGGTATCCACGCGGCGGCGGCCTATCTTGTCACCGCCAGGCTTGGCGAAATAAGCCTGACCGGTGCGCGCCAGCAGCGGACCCACCACAAGAACCGAACCGCGGAGCGATGCGCATCGGGCCACGAAATCGGTGCTCGATATGTATTCCTCGTTGAGGTCGTCGGCCTGAAAGCGATAACTGCCCGGGCCGAGCTTCTCCACCTTCACGCCCATGGCCTTGAGCAGGCCTATGAGATTGGTCACGTCGAGGATGTCGGGGATATTGTGGATGGTGACGGGTTCAGAGGTGAGGAGCGTGGCGCTGATCACTTGCAGGGCCTCGTTTTTCGCGCCTTGAGGCTGGATGGAACCGTGGAGGCGATGGCCGCCTTCTATTATATAAGTGCTCAATTCTTATGTGATATGATTAGATATGTTGTACTTCAGGATTAAGTGTGATGCCGCTGAAATCTTCCACGGCCTTGACCACTTGGTCTTCGAGGGCGAGGATGTCGGCCGGGGTGGCATTGCCGTCGGAATTGACGATTACGAGCGGCTGATTTTCCCACACGGCAGCGCCGCCCGCGGTCATGCCCTTGCATCCGGCCTTGTCGATGAGCCACGCTGCTGACAGCTTCACGCCGTCGGGCTGCACGAAGTGGGGGATGTCGTCGGTGGCAAGACGCTCCTTCAGCGCCTTAAATTCCTCGGCCGTAATCACCGGATTCTTGAAAAAACTGCCTGCGCTGCCCGTTTCCTCCGGTCGGGGCAGCTTGGAATCACGCACCTCGATGACTGCGCGGCGCACGTCGCCGGGGCGCAACATGGGAATATCGGTCACCATCTGACGCAGGTTGCCGTAGTCGAGGCGGGGATTGGCGTAGGTGGACAGGCGGAACGTGACGCCGAGTATCACCTTGCCGGTGATGTGCTTGAACACTGAGTCGCGGTAGCCAAACTTGCAGTCCTCGGCCTCCATGCGCTCGTGGAAACCCGTGGCGAGATCATACAGGTAGACGGTCTTGACAAAGTCACCGGCCTCCACGCCGTAGGCACCCACATTCTGCACCACCGACGCGCCCACCGTGCCGGGAATACCCGAGAGATTCTCAAGGCCCCAAAGCCCGCGGTGACATGCATCATTGATGAGCGAGTCCATCGCCACGCCGCAACCGGCCGTCACGTCGCTACCTGAAAACTTCACGTAGCGAATATCGGGATAGATTATGGTGCCCTCGAAGTCAGAGGTGAATAGCAGGTTGCTCCCCGCGCCCATGATGAGCAGCGGCTCGTCGGGCGAGAGCATAGTGCGGATGCGGCTCAGGTCAGCGGCGTTGTTAAACTTTATGAGACGGCGGCACTTTACGTCGAGCCCCATGGTGTGGAGCGGAGCCAGAGATACGTTTTCCTGTATTGTGATCATCGGTGATGTGGAAAAAATGATTGTCAGGCTACAAATATAAGCAATAATTTCGACACCCCCCGCGATTGTGGAAAAAATAACATGATAGCGAATGAAAATAATTAAAAATATGAGAGATGCATCAAATTATGTCAGAAAATTGTTATAACTTTGTATAATAAAAACTAAGAAATATGGCAAGACCGATAGCAGAAACTCCCATCTTGACGGGCGAGGATGCGGCTCGATTTGACCGTATGAGGCTTGAGGTGGAAAATCTCACCAAGGAGCAGCGCGCCGAAAACACCCGCCGCCTCCGCGAGGCCGTCAAGGAAGCAGATAAGCATATACGTATCTGCCTATGATGAATTTAGTGCGTCTTACCCCTGAGCATAATCTTTCAGATTTTGATTGCGGGGATTGTGACCTCAATGAGTTTTTAATTGACGATGCGCTTTTATTTGCAGAAAAGCGCATCGCAAATACTTATATCCTTGAAGATGACGGAAGTATAGTGGCATATTTCTGTCTACTTAATGATAAAGTGAGCCGTCAGGATGTCACTAACAGCCAGTGGAAAAGAGTGAAGGATGCATTTCCTGACGGAAAACATTTCAGTAGTTACCCGGCAATAAAAATAGGGCGTTTTGCCGTATCCCCGCGATATAAAGGAAAGAATATCGGCACTTTTCTGATGAGCAAGCTGAAAGAGATGCTCATGTCGAATCCTAATGCTTTCAGATATATTACCGTGGATGCCTACTTGTCGGCTGTAGGATTCTATGAGAAGAATGAATTCAAGCGACTTACTCAAAAAGAAGAAAATGATCACACGCGGCTCATGTTTTTTGACATGATGAGTTTGGGGTAATCGTGCGTCCCTACATGCTAATGCGAAGCGATGTCCTACATGATATTGCACAGCTTCAGGTTTTATTGGCGCGGATCGTGAGGTAATTTCAAACCTTTTCGGGGGTGTGGGGGTTATTATTGTAGATACTTTTTTGAAATAATAAAAAATTACCTCAAGATATGAAGACTTTTGAAGAATTGGGTGTGGCGGAGCCTCTGCGTCGCGCCATCGAAGACCTTGGTTTTGAACAGCCTATGCCCGTGCAGGAGCGTGTGATACCCCGATTGCTGGGCGATGCTAAAGATATTGTGGCACTGGCCCAGACCGGTACCGGAAAGACTGCCGCATTCGGCCTGCCGGTGCTCCAGCGTATCAATCCTGCCGAGCGACGTCCGCAGGCTCTTATCCTGTCGCCTACGCGTGAGCTTTGCTTGCAGATCGCTTCTGACCTCGCCGATTTCTCAAAATTCATTCCCGAGGTGAAGGTGCTGCCTGTGTATGGCGGTTCGAGCATCGAGAGCCAGATTCGCGGACTGCGCGAGGGAGTGCAGATTATCGTAGCCACGCCGGGTCGTCTCATCGACCTTATCAAGCGCGGCGTGGTAAAGCTTGAGCATGTCAATACCGTGGTGCTCGACGAGGCCGACGAGATGCTCAACATGGGCTTCCTCGACTCCATCGAGGAGATTCTTTCCTACGTGCCTGAGGATCGAAAGATGCTGATGTTCTCGGCCACGATGCCGGCCGACATACTCAAGATTGCCAAGCGATATATGAAGGACTATGAGGAGATAGTGGTGGGCACAC
>CAYZFG010000021.1:0-34150 GCA_964477665.1 uncultured Staphylococcus sp. | reverse complement strand
CTACATCAAATGCGGAAACATCCTACAGCATCGTCACTACAACCGTTACTGCGCCTCACCCTTTTAGTGACACGTGGGTGATTATCGCAGGAATGTGGGGGTGGTGGGGTGTAATTTTGCAGTGTAGAAATAATTTTAACCCCGTTTTAGTTATGGAAGAAGAAACAGTTGAAAATCCCGCGCCCGTTGAAGATGATGTCGCGGCCGCGCCGGAAGCGCCCGCGCCCCCTGAGGAGGCACCGGCTGTGGTGCTTGGTACGTATGAGTTGCTCCGTGCTCCCGGGGCTGCCGACGAGCCCGTGGCTGCGCCCGACGATGATGTCACCTCCGAAGTCCTTTCCCGCCCCCGCCGAAGTGTCTGGGGAGATTTATGATTCATGATTCACGATTCATGATTCACGATTCATGATTTATGATTCATGATTCACGATTACCCGCTGATAATATCCCCCATCATGAATCATGAATCCTTAATCATGAATCCCGAATCCCAAAATTCTAAATTTTAAATTTTTATCCAAAAAGATGGCTTTTACTTCAGAAACACTCACAACCCAACTCGCCGGGCAGCTTTCGCCCGAATTGCTTGAAGACAGCGTGGAGTCGCGCATCGTTAAAATCCGCCCTGCCGCCACGCCTCTTGACCAGATCACCCGCTGCATAGGCGCCCGCCGCAGCGATTCTATGAAGGTGTCGTACTACTCCGTTGATCTTAAGCCCGGCTCGGCTCTGGTGGCCGAAGCGGTGGCCGACGGTTTTTCGCCGCTCGACGACATAGTGATCACCGTCAATGCCGAGGGGATCTTCGCTCCCACCGATACCATCATGCTACCCGGCGTGACGCTTACGGCCAAGGGACGCCCCGAGGCGCTGCGCGGATATGTCAAGGAGGTCAACGGCACGAAACTCACCGTGCGCCTGACAGATATTCCCGGCGCTGAAAGCGAATTTCCCTCGATCAAGAAGGGCGAAACGATAGTGCGCATGGGTCGCGCCGCATCGGAGCTCGACGTGATGACCGGCCTTTACAACTCGCTGCCTGTCAAGGATTTTAATTTCTGTCAGATATTTAAGACTCAGATCGAATCCTCGGCCATGCAGAATCTTGCCCGCAAGGAAGTGGGCTGGGGATTTCACGACCAGGAAGAGGTGGCGATCATGGACATGCGTCTGGGTATGGAGAAATCGTTCCTCTTCGGTGTGCGCGAGCAGTTTGACGACCTCGACGATAACCGCGAGGTGCTCCTCACCGGGGGCATCTGGCACCAGGCCGGACGCGACTATTCATTTGGCGGCAAGGTCAGCACCACCACGGTCACCGGCCTTATGCGCACCTCGTTCACGCTCAGCGGCGGCTCGCGTGCCAAGGTGATGATAGCCGGTTCGGGTCTCATTGAGAAACTTTCGGCTCTCGACTATACCCGCACCGTGCAGTCGGCCGGCAAGGTGGTGCACTGGGGTATCGACTTTGACACGATCGTATCGAAATTCGGTACGCTCCACGTGATCCATTCCGAGATTTTCGACCTCTGCGGTCACCCCGACGATGCCATCGTAATCGATCCCGAATACGTCACCAAGTACACCCACATCCCCTTCAATGCCCAGAAGCTCCACCTCAAGCAGGCCGGACTTCGCAACACTGATGCCGTGGTGATGACCGAAGCCTCGTGTGTAGTGCTCCGCTACCCCGACGCCCACGTGCGCGTCACCCTCGCCTGATACCCTCCGTCCCTCAGTTGCCCGCAGGAAGTCGATTTACCTCCATCGCCTCCCTGCGGACAATTTTTACATTGCAGGTTCGCTCATAATTTTTCTTGAAGATTACGTTCATTGATCTTTTTTGATTATCTTTGTCACAGCGTAAAAATTTTTCCACATATATTATATGAAACTTTCAAGATACATACTGATGTCGGTGGCGATGCTGTTTGCCTCCGCACAGGCTCATGCCTACACCGTGACCACTCCCGCCGGGCAGACGGTGGACGTGACGTTTATGAACGACAATATCCTCCGTGTCACCGCTCTGCAGGCCGGTGAGGAAGCGGCGGCTCCCACGGCTGCCGTGATGAAGGCCCGGGATGTGATCGTGACCGTGACCGAGGGAAAGGCCGTGACACTCACGTCGCCTTCGGGGCTTTCGGCCACTATCGACCGCACGACCGGGGCTGTGAACATCACGAGCGGCGGCGACCGCATGGTATATGATTCAGGCCTCCGCACCCGCGGCGCCGACGGCTCTCAGTCGCTCTCGCTCTCTTATCTTGGCAAGGGTACATTTTACGGTGCCGGTGAGCGCGGCCACAGCGTGAATCTCGAAGGGGATACGCTTGTGATGTATAATCGCCAGAACTACGGCTACACCGCGGGCGACCCGCGCATCTCGCAGATGGGTATCACGATGCCTATGTTTGTGGCCAAGGCGGGCTATGCCATAGTGTTTGACGACTACGCTGCCGCCACTATGATTATGGGCAACCCCATCGTCTACACCACCGAGTCAAGCAAGCCTGTGACATATTATTATATCGACGGCCACGGCAGTCTGCCCGAGGTCTCGCGCCTGTTTACGGAGCTCGTGGGTCGCCAGGATCTTCCCCCGCTCTGGGCCATGGGTTATATCACGTCGAAATACGGCTATCATGACCGCGGCGAGACTGTGGGCGTAATCGACACTCTCCGCCGCGAGGGCTATCCCGTCGACGGTGTGGTGCTCGACCTCTACTGGTATGGCAAGGAGCAGGATATGGGTCGGCTCGCATGGGAGCCCTCGCAGTGGCCTGATCACAGCCGCATGCTTGCTGACCTGAAGAAGCGCGGCGTAAATACGGTGGCCATCTCGCAGCCCTACGTGCTCCGCAACGGCCGCGCCATCGACAATTACAATGAGCTCGTGGAGGGCGGTATGCTCCTGCGCGACTCTACAGGCGGTCCCCAGGAAGTGAAGATTTGGGTGGGCGAAGGCGGTATGTTTGACGTCGCCAACCCCGATACCCGCGCATGGCTCCGCAATCGCTACCGTCAGCTCACCGAGGAAGGTATCACCGGATGGTGGGGCGACCTGGGCGAGCCTGAGGTTCACCCCGAGACCGGAGTGCACGCCAACGGACTGCCCGCCCGCCTCTACCACAACCTTTACGGCAACGACTGGAGCGCCATAATCTATGACCTCTTTGCCGAGGAGTATCCCGAGACCCGACTGATGACCATGATGCGTGGCGGTACTACCGGCTTGCAGCGCTATAGCGTTTTCCCTTGGTCGACCGACGTAAGTCGCTCGTGGGGCGGTCTTCAGCCGCAGATCACCATAATGCTCAATTCAGGTCTCAGCGGCCTCGGATATATGGGTCACGACGTGGGCGGTTTTGCCATCGACCCCGCTGCGCCTTACGATCCCGAGCTCTACGTGCGTTGGCTCCAGCTGGGCACATTCTCCCCCGTGCTCCGCACCCACGCTCAGGCTACCGCCGAGCCTTACCACTATCCCGAGCAGCAATCCATCATCCGCCCGCTCATCCTTGAGCGCTATCGCTGGCTTCCTTACAATTACACTCTTGCCTATCGCAACGCGCTTTTCGGTGAGCCCCTCGTGCAGCCTATAGGATATTATGACGACGCTTCGCTGCCGGCCTCGCCCGACGTCGACGACCAGTATCTGTGGGGTCGCGACGTGATGATAGCCCCCGTGCTCACTCAGGGCGCTACCTCGCGCGAGGTGGTGTTCCCGCAGGGAATGTGGCTCGACATGAGCGATCCCTCCAAGGTATACCGGGGCGGCACTTCGGCTACCGTAGATGCTCCGCTGGAGGTGCTTCCGATGTTTGTGCGTGCCGGTGCCATCATCCCCATGGCCGACTATAAGATGGCCAATACGGGTGACTACCGCACCGATAACTATACCGTCAACGTATATCCCGTGGAAGGTGTAAGCGGCTCTTATACCCTCTATGAAGATGACCTTGCATCGCGCTCGGCCATAGAGGAGGGCAAGCACGCCACAGTGGAGATGACCGATGCTATGACCGGCGGAAAGGTGTCGTTTACCGCCTCGCTCAGCGGTTCTTATCCCGGCATGAAGCCCGGGAAGAAGCTCGCCGTAAAGTTCCATGGCATTGCCTCGGCTCCCGCTGCAGTGACCGTAAATGGCCGCGTAGTTAAAGGTAAGGCCGTGAAATACGATGCCGCAGCCCATGAACTCACCGTCTCGACCGACTGGAATACCGCCGCGCCGCTTAAAATTGAATTTTGAATGAACAATCAGGCATCCTTAGCGGTTATAGTCTTGTAAGCCGCCTGCTGATGACAAGCGTTACTATAACTAAAGCAGCGATTATCCTTATATTCCCGAGCAACCGGAGCAGGAGTGAATAGCTCCTGCGCCGGTTGCTTAACGTTTCAACCCTCTTCACTACCGCCATGCCCACCATAAACTCATTACTTTTCAATATAGGCATCTCCACCGGCGATCGCCCTCAGGCGGGGTCGCTCCTTGTGGCCGAGCCGTTTCTCTCCGAGCAATTCTTCCATCACGGTGTAGTGCTTCTCGTCGACACCGACGATGAGACTGACCACACGGCGATGGGCGTAGTGCTCAATATCCCGGTGGGCGCCACGCTCCATGACGCGCTGCCCGACTCAGGTCGAGCCGCCCGCGATATACCCCTGTATTGCGGCGGTCCGCTCTCTCACGACCGCCTCTATTTCATCCACCGCCTCGGCCCGCTCATCCCTGACAGCCGTCTGCTTAAGGATGACCTCTACGTGGGTGGCGATTTTGAGGCCGTGATGGAATATATAGAGCAAGGAGGCAAGGTCGACGGTATGATACGCTTCTTCGTGGGATATAGCGGCTGGAGCCGCGGCCAACTCGACGACGAGATTGCCAACGGCGTGTGGGCCGTTGCATCGTGGACCGACCCGCGACAAATCCTTACCGGCGCCGACAATGCCTTCTGGCACCGCTGCGTCCGCTCCCTCGGCCCCGCCTATCGCGGCTGGCTCTACCATCCCCGCGACCTCCGCGCCAACTGACCTCCCGTATGGAGCGTGGGTGAATTAAGTCATAAGTCAGAGTTACAAGTGACAAAGTGTGCCGACGACATCGGGATTCCAGCTCTCACTCGCGGCTAATGTAGGGACGTCGCTGTGCGACGTTTCCCGCAGCACTAAATGGTATTATTCAGTATAGCAATAAGTTACTATCGGCTCTTCACGGAAACGTCGCACAGCGACGTCCCTACATGATAACGTTTTTTTAATCGTTTTTTTGCATTGCTCATCTCATTTCAATATAATGAAAACATTTTTCGATTTCTGTAAAAGTTTCTATTATAATGAAAACTTTTGCTATATTTGCAAAAAGTTTCAGTTATGATGGAAAGTTCGTTAAACATACCCCGCAAGCAATACCTTGCCAAAATAGTTCCTTATATTGATAAGGGAGTGATAAAAGTGCTCACCGGTCAGCGCCGTGTAGGCAAGAGCTATATCTTGCGGGCTGTAGAGGAAGTAATAAGGCAGTCGGCTCCTGATGCTAATTTTATAACCGTCAACCTTGAAGATTTTGCTTTTGCTCATGTGACTGATGCTGAGTCGCTTAATAATGAAATCACATCCCGCCTGTCAGCCTCGGATAAGAATTATATCTTTATTTATGAAGTGCAGGAGGTTAAGGACTTTGACCGAGTGCTGCGATCACTGAATCTTGATGGCAATAACGATATTTATGTCACCGGAAGTAACTCGGCTATGTTGTCATCAGAAATCGCATCGCGGCTCGCCGGGCGCAGCGTGGAGTTCAGGATTCACCCGCTCTCCTATGTTGAATTTTTGAAATTTCACGCGCTTGATGATAGTGATGAGGCTGTAAATGCGTATCTCAGGTACGGAGGAATGCCATATCTGAGAAACCTGCCTGATCGATCCACGTGGGATGAATATCTGTCAGGTCTGACGGATGCTCTCGTGTATCGCGATATTGTGAGCCGCCACGGTATACGTAACACTGATTTCCTGGAGCGTATGCTCATGTTTTTGGCCGATAATGTAGGTCAGTTGTTTACCGCCAAGCGTATTGCCGATTACATAAAGTCGCAGCGCATGGGTGGCACGGTAGGCAGTGTACAGAGCTATGCTGATTATATCTGTGATGCTTTTCTTGTAAATAAGACCCGGCGGTGGGATATTGAGGGCAAGAAGTACTTTGAAATAGGTGAAAAGTATTACTTCGAGGATCTGGGGATACGCAATTCCATCTCCGGTTATCGGCCCATGGATATGTCGGGATTACTTGAAAATGCCGTGTTTAATAAACTGATGTCTGACGGATACGAGGTAAAGACCGGTGTGATGACTAAAGGGCGGGAGATTGACTTTGTGGCCGAGCGAAACGGCGAGCGCCGCTACATACAGGTGGCTGTAAATGTCAACGATGCTGCTACAGCCGAACGCGAGTTTGGAAATCTTACTGCAATTAATGATAATTATGAAAAAATCGTGGTGACGCTACGCGATTCCGCACCCAATACCCAAGAGGGTATAAAGATGCTGTCACTCCGCGAATTTCTGACCAAAGAATAGTATGATGCGGGGTGAATTAAGTCATAAGTCTGAGTTACAAGTGACAAACTGTGCCGACGACATCGGGATTCGAGCCATCACTCAAGGCAAATGTAGGGACGTCGCTGTGCGACGTTTCCCGCAGCACTAAGTGGTATTATTCAGTATAGCAATAAGTTACTATCGGTTCTTCACGGAAACGTCGCACAGCGACGTCCCTACGACCGTAGTGCAAATCTTCTTAAAAAAGTATAAGTGCGCGGAAACGAGTTAACTCAATAGTTCCCCAAAAAAAAGTTCGTCGGGCGTACCCGGGTGGGTGCGTCCGACGAAGTATTAGGTGGTAGTGTGTGGGATCAGTCTTTGAGCTTGGCTTTGATAAACTCGCGGTTGAGGCGGGCGATGTTGCTCAGAGGCACGTTCTTGGGGCACTCGGCGGCGCAGGCACCGGTGTTGGTGCAGTTACCGAATCCGAGTTCGTCCATGCGGGCAACCATCTTGCGGGCGCGACGGGCGCGCTCTACCTGGCCCTGGGGGAGGAGGGCAAACTGGCTTACCTTGGCGCTGACAAAGAGCATGGCCGAGCCATTCTTGCAAGCTGCCACGCAAGCGCCGCAGCCTATACAGGTAGCTGAGTCCATAGCGATGTCGGCCACTTCCTTTGAGATAGGAAGATTGTTGGCATCCTGGGCGCCGCCGCAGTTGAACGACACGTAGCCGCCGGCCTGCTGGATCTTGTCAAATGCGTTGCGGTCCACCATAAGGTCGCGCACGATGGGGAATGCAGCCGAGCGCCAGGGCTCGATGGTGATGGTCTCCTCATTGTGGAACTTGCGCATGTGGAGCTGGCAGGTGGTGATACCCTGCACGGGGCCGTGGGGGTGACCGTTGATGTAGAGAGAGCACATACCGCAGATACCTTCGCGGCAGTCGCTGTCAAATACCACAGGCTCTTCGCCCTTCTCTACGAGCTGCTGATTGAGCATGTCGAGCATTTCGAGGAAGCTCGAACCGGTAGATACGTTTTCCACGCGGTAGTCCACGAGCTTACCGGGTTCTTTGGGGCCACGCTGGCGCCAAATTCTGAGATTTACATTTATAGTAGTTTCCATATCGGATTTTCAAAATGTGAGTAAGGAATTTGAATTATGACGTTCAGCGTCAGGATTTATAGTTACGGGTCTGAACCTGGATTTCCTCGTAGTTGAGGGGCTCCTTGAGCAGGATGGGACGCTCGTTGTCGCCGGTGAACTTCCAGCACGATACGTACATGTAGTCCTTATCGTTGCGGGCAGCTTCGCCGTCGGGGGTCTGGTATTCCTCGCGGAAGTGAGCGCCGCACGACTCGTTGCGGTTGAGGGCGTCGATAGCCATCATGCGGGCCATTTCGAGGAAGTCTTCAAGACGCAGAGCCTTTTCGAGCTCGGTGTTGAGGTCGTCGGCCTTGCCCACGATGCGGAGGTCGCTGTAGAATTCCTTGCGTACCTCGGCGATCTCTTCGGTAGCCTTAACGAGGCTCTGGAGGGTGCGGCCCATACCTACGAGGTTCCACATCACGTGACCGAGACGCTTGTGGATCTGGTCAGGCGACTTGGTACCCTTGATGTTCATCAGGCGCTCGATGCGGTCGCGTACTTCCTTTTCCACCTTGTCAAATTCGGGATGATCCGTGCCGGGGTGCTTCACCTTGATCTGGTCAGCGAGATAATTCTGCATCGTGTAGGGGAGCACGAAGTAGCCGTCGGCAAGACCCTGCATGAGAGCCGATGCACCCAGACGGTTGGCACCGTGGTCAGAGAAGTTACATTCGCCGATAGCGAAGAGACCCTTGATCGAGGTCTGGAGCTCGTAGTCTACCCAGATACCGCCCATGGTGTAGTGGGAGGCGGGGAAGATCATCATGGGAGTCTCGTAAGGATTGTCATCAGAGATCATCTGATACATGTCAAAGAGGTTGCCGTAGCGGTCGCGTACCACATCCTCGCCCAGACGGTCGATGGCATACTTGAAGTCGAGATATACGGCGTTGCCGGTACCTACGCCATAACCGGCGTCGCAGCGCTCCTTGGCGGCACGCGAGGCGATGTCGCGGGGGCAGAGGTTACCGAAGGCCGGGTAGCGGCGTTCGAGATAGAAGTCGCGGTCTTCGTCGGGGATATCGGTGGGTTTCTTCTTACCTGCGCGGATAGCCTCGGCGTCCTCCTTCTTGGCGGGCACCCATATGCGGCCGTCGTTGCGGAGCGACTCACTCATGAGCGTGAGCTTTGACTGGTCTTCGCCGTGCACGGGGATACAGGTGGGGTGAATCTGAGTGAAGGCGAGGTTGGCCAGATAAGCGCCGCGACGGAAAGCCTGGATGGCAGCCGAGCCGTTGCAGCCCATAGCGTTGGTCGAGAGGAAGAATGTACGGCCGTAGCCACCGGTAGCGAGCACCACGGCGTGGGCGGCATAGCGCTCAAGCTCGCCGGTGATGAGGTTACGCACGATGATACCGCGGGCGCGGCCGTCGATGATCACGAGGTCGAGCATCTCGCGGCGGTTGAATGAGCGCACCTGACCCTTCTCGATCTGGCGGTTGAGCGACGAGTAAGCACCTAAGAGGAGCTGCTGGCCGGTCTGACCCTTGGCGTAGAACGTACGCGATACCTGAGCACCACCGAAAGAGCGGTTGGCAAGCAGGCCGCCGTACTCGCGGGCGAAAGGTACACCCTGCTGCACGCACTGGTCGATGATATTGTTTGACACCTCGGCCAGACGGTATACGTTGGCCTCGCGCGAGCGGAAGTCACCACCCTTTACGGTGTCGTAGAAGAGACGATATACTGAGTCACCGTCGTTCTGGTAGTCCTTAGCGGCGTTGATACCACCCTGAGCGGCGATAGAGTGAGCGCGGCGGGGAGAATCCTGGATACAGAAGTTCCACACGTTGAAGCCCAGTTCCGCAAGGGTCGAGGCAGCCGAAGCACCGGCAAGACCGGTACCTACTACGATGATGTCAAGGTTACGCTTGTTGGCGGGGTTCACCAGCTTCTGGTGAGCCTTATAGTTGGTCCACTTCTGGGCGAGCGGTCCCTCGGGTATCTTTGAGTCTATCTGATATTCAGGTAGCTTGGAGGATTCGATGTCGGCAAAATCCTTCATGATGGGGGTAGAATCGATCATCCCATCGAGATTCTTAATATCTGCCATATCTTAATAGATGTGTGATAGTGTTGTGGATTGAATAAGTAAAAAGTGAAGGTGGGATGACGATGCTTACTTGGCGCAACCGGGATTTCCGCAAGCCTCGGTAGTGCACTGAGCACCTTGGCAGGCAGGATTGCCACAGTCAGCGGGAGCACACTCTGCACCCTTGCACACTTCCTTGCCGCAAGCGGCGGGCGAGCAGGGCTGGTTGCAGGCAGCTTCCTGACAAGCAACCTGACCTTCACATGCCTCGGCTGCCTCGATGGGGCAACCGGCGTGACCCTTACACTCGGCCTTCTCACCCTTGCAGCCGGGAGCGGTGAAGGGGAAGCCGGCATTGAAGTCACCGGTAGAAAGAGCGTATTCTGAAGCCTTATATTCGAGATACTCTTCGTATTCGGTCTCGAAAGAGTTGGTGTTGGCGCGCACGGTGAACACGATAGCCTGAGCGATGAAGAGGGCTACCACGATCGAAGTCCACCAGAAGGCGATGCACTTCAGGCGGGGAAGCCAGGTGTCGTTGTCCCATCCGGCAGTCTGGAACATCGACCAGAAACCATGATTCATGTGGAACCACAGAGCTACGAAACCGATGATATACACAATCGGAGTCCACACCTGTGAGAACGCAAGGTTGATGAAGAGAGTACCCGCAGCAGGAGCCACCTCCACGCCATCGTGGATATACTCCGTGCCCAGAAGCTCCTGAAGCTGCATCTTAGCCCAGAACTGGATCAGGTGCACCACGAGGAAAGCGAGCACTACGATACCGAGCACGAGCATGTTCTGCGAAGACCATTCCACACCCTTGGGAGTAGCGGTCACTACATAACGGTCGTTGCCGCGAGCTTTACGGTTTTGAACTGTCAGCCACAATGCGTAGATGATGTGGATGATGAACAGGGCGGCCAGGCCGACGGTAGCGACGAGGGCATACCAGTTGGCGCCTAAGAATTCACACACTGCGTTGTAGCCCGTAGGCCAGAATAGCGCAACTCCATTCATCAGGCAGTGAAACGTGACAAAGAGGACAAGACAGGCTCCAGTGATGGCCATCACGAGCTTACGTCCTACAGATGAACATGTTAACCACATAGTAGTTACTTTGAAAATTTAGTGGATATTGAAATTGATTTATTTGAACTCTCTTTTACCTGCCGGCCTTGTGAGTGAACACGTCGGCACGGCAGTGCAAAGTTATTGAAAATTCGATTGCTTTGCAATAAATAAAGAAAAAATTCCTTAAATTTTCCACCGAAAAATCGCCCGATGCACTGCGGTCTACCACATTTTAGTTAGAAATCCACCTCGGCGGCAGCTGATTTTACTCATTTCAGGGTATGGCAAGCGAGGAAAAACGTAACTAATTTTGCATCCGGATAATTGAAAATTAGAAACGACACATGATTTAACACCCGCCGGGCTTCCGGCCGCGACGCGAGTCGCCCCGCCCCGGCCCCGTAAGGGAAGCGGAAACTGAAATGTAATCTATCACTCACCCCTCTGAAGGCCGCCCCGCGCGGCCTTCTTCCGTGTCTTAAAAATATGCACATGCAAGATTGCATATATCAAGTATTTTGATTAACTTTGATTATTACTAAAAATCTTTAAGTCATGACTCAGCTTACTATCAACATAGAAAACGAGGCGATACTGCCTCATCTCAAGAAAATCTTGGGGGCTTTAGAAGGTGTGAGCATAGCCCGTCCTCGGCGTGTGACTAAAAGTAGCATTGACTGCGCACTTGATGATGTACAAGCCGGTCGTACACGTAAATTTTCTTCTCCTGAAGATCTATTTGCCGACCTGGGAATCTGATCTGATATGTATACGATAGAACGTACCAATACTTTCAAGCGCTCTCTTAAAAAGTGTTTGAAACGTGGATTAGATGAGAACAAATTCAAGGAGGTTATCATGTTGCTTGCCTAATCGGGCACGTTGCCGGCTAAATATCGAGCTCATAAACTTTCAGGAAGATATTCAGGGTTATGGAAATGTCATATTGAACCTGATTGGCTTCTGATTTGGGAGCAAAATGATCTTGTGCTTAATTTGCTCTTGATCGACACCGGTTCCCACTCGGATATTTTCGGGTAATGCTATTAGAGTTATTGTTGCTTGTAGCATTGGGTGATGAACCTATAATTGATTTACAACATCGGGCTTCCGGCCCTCATCCGTGGTAAATGTAATCTAATCCATGTAGGGACGTCGCTGTGCGACGTTTCCCTCAGCACGAGGTGGTTTTATCCGGTATAGAACCTGAATCCATACTCCACGTGCCCCGGAGAGGCTGTACCGGGGTGCATTAGCTTATCGCTCGCTGCCCCGGGTGTCAAGCACCCGAGGTTGAGAAGATGTAGCCCCTCCAGGGTATTTTTTTCGGCAAAGCCATTGGTAAGGTGCATATATACTGAAACACATTCGTGTCTCAATTTTTGAGACAGAATATTGCTAACTTTGCATTTAGAATATTGAAGTTGTATAGAAGATAATATTATGCTTGAAGATACCATTCTTTCAGAACTTAGGCTGAAGCCTATCGACACTCAGAATGTTTTATCCAAGGAGAATGATGAAACAGCATATTCTTTGGAAACTATTCGCCTTGGCGAAGTTCAAACGCAGAAACAGGAAGACGAGATATTGGAACGTTCTCCGGTCTCTGATGTTACTTTAGGGTTTGAAAACGAGACAGATTGTGACTTCTTGCCTTGCGATCTCATAACTTACAATTCCGATAAGACTATAAATGCAGAGTTTCATTGGGGAAACCATGCTCCAGGGGAAAGGGAGTATAAGACTGAATGTCGCTTTAAACCCGGCGAAAAGGTTCTGTGCCTTATGTACGAAGGCTACGATGCGGTGTTTCCCGCAATTGTTGTCGGCCCTCTGACTGAAGAATATCTTCGTCAGTTATACGAAGTAGATGAAGATATGAAGATCGGTTACTCATCAGCAGATGAAGTCGTAGAGCAATGGTACGACTGGAATTGGGATTCGGTGATTGTCCGTCCTCTCGTCCGTCTTAAAAACGATTGGGAAGAAATGGGCGATACTGTGATTGTTAATCGGGTCTATGTTTTTCCTTATAAAAAATATCAAGTATGAGTATGGAAAAGAATAAAGTCAAAATCATAGCAGAAACCTTTAGAACTTCCCTGGGATTCACTAAAGTCCTATCAAAAAGTGGGTCTGAGCTTCTATTTAAAAGTGATGCTTTTACTGGATTGTTCAGAGAGAGATTTGGGATTGCTGCTGAAAATGAGGAAACTTTCAATGCCGCATTCCGTGCTGTGACCGAAGGTGAAGGAAACGAGATAACCAAAATTAATTCGGTATGTTCCTCAGCTTTGCTCGCACTTCTGGTATTCTATAAGTTGTGTTGCCCCAGAGAGGGTCAGCACATCGGTATAACCTTAGAAGGAAAGACTATTATTTTTAGTAAAGCTTACTTTGAAGTCAAGAACAATGTGATAGGTCGGCCCTCATGTGTTGATGTTGCCCTTGTCTCTGAAGATGAAAATACTCTCCTTTTCTTGGAATCTAAGCTTAAGGAAATGTTTGAAAGTTCCAAACTTAAAGAGAAATATGGTAAAAGTTACGAACCTCTTTATAGAGGAACAGCTATCGAGGAAGCTCTGAATATGGGTGGAATAAAAGTGGATTCTGATGCGAAAAATCTGATTTTGCGTTCTGAGAAGGAAACTCAATATCTTGAAGGAATAAAGCAAACTATAAGTCATCTTATTGGCTTGGTAAGAGGTCCACAGACTACAGATGATCAAAAAAATACATCGACGCCTATAAAAAAGCAAATAGACTTATCTACTCCCCGATACTGTTCGATACCGGTACCATTATTAATGATGAAACTGATGAGAGCTCGAAATTTGCTTCTCTTTACGCAAAGATAATTGGAAGCAATCGTGACTCCATTTTGGAGACGATTATAAAATGGGATAAGAACTTGGGGCAAACGAGAGAAAGTAACAATAAAAAAATTGATATCTGTCCCTCTGTCATAACCTATCAGAATATTTTGAACGATAATCCTTCTTGGTTAGACGAAAAGGTGAAAACTTTCTATGGCTTTTAGATTTGTGAGAGTTGTATCGGAATCTGAGACATCATTGCGCTACTTTTGCCTAAAAAATAGTCTTATAAAGTTATGCGCAAAACAATGATTCTTGCAATCGGAGGAGCCGGTTGTAATATGGTTGAGACCATAATGCGAGATGCTGCAGTACATTGGTTACGAGAGGCTTCATATCTTTTTGCTGACTCTGCCCAATCAGTACTGGCGGAACTTGCAAAAAAAGGGTATCATACAGTTGACTTGAATATCACAGAGGTTTCTGCCGACGACTTTATGGGAGTCGAGAAGCTTTACATTCTTGCAGGTCTGGGCGGTAAGACCGGAAGTGGACACATTACAGATGCCATAAATGCAGCGAGAAATGCCGGGGTCAGGGATATTTCAGCTTTAGTAACTACACCATTCAGTTTTGAGGGCGAAAATAGAGTTGCCAAGGCACAGGAAGTGATTGTCACATTGAATGATATCCCTTCCATAGTACTTCATAATGATGACCTTTTGAATCACTTCTCCGATATAAACTTTGCCACAGCATTTCACTACTCTGACATGGCAGCATTGAAGGCTATAGAATCAGGCGAGATATAATGAGGATTAATGGCGTAATAATGAAAAGTGATTAATCCTACTGACTCCAAATATAGTCAACCTAATGCGTTGACCGGATGCTTCCCTCCCCATTCCTCCCTCCTCATTCTCGGGTGGTATGCAACTTTTTTCGCCGCGGGGACGTTTTGTTTTAAAAATTTCTCCTACCTTTGTGGGCTGAAATCGATTCCACTTTATTATTAATGTGTAAAATGGTGAAAAATCTCGTTATAGTTGAGTCCCCGTCTAAAGCCAAGACTATCGAAAAGTTTCTCGGCAAGGACTATAAGGTAATGTCGAGCTACGGTCATATCCGCGATCTCCGCAAGAAGGACATAAGCATCGACATTGACAATGATTTTGCCCCGGTATATGAGATTCCGGTCGACAAGAAGCAGCTCGTGGCTGACCTGAAGAAGGCTGCCAAGGAGGCTGAGACTGTGTGGCTGGCATCTGATGAGGACCGCGAGGGTGAGGCCATCGCCTGGCATCTCTTTGAGGTGCTTGACCTTGACCCGGCCAAGACGCGGCGCATAGTCTTTCACGAGATCACCAAGAATGCCATACTCCACGCTATCGAGAATCCGCGCGACATCGATATTGATCTTGTCGACGCTCAGCAGGCGCGCCGAGTGCTTGACCGCATAGTGGGCTTTGAGCTTTCACCCGTATTGTGGCGCAAGATCAGGCCGTCGCTTTCGGCCGGCCGCGTGCAGTCAGTGGCCGTAAGGCTTATAGTGGATCGAGAGAAAGAGATCGAGAATTTTGATTCCGAGCCCTATTTCCGCGTCACGGCTCGCTTCACCTTGCCCGACGGCACTATACTACGCGCCGAGCTGTCGCGCCGACTTCCCACCGAGGAGGCGGCCCGCGAGTTTTTAGCCGACTGCGCCAAGGGCAATTATAAGGTGGCCGATATAAGCGTGAAGCCGCTTAAGAAGTCGCCCGCACCTCCATTTACCACTTCCACCCTTCAGCAGGAAGCGTCGCGCAAGCTCGGCTTCACCGTGTCGCAGACCATGATGGTGGCTCAGCGTCTGTATGAAGCGGGACACATCACCTACATGCGTACTGACTCGCTCAATCTCTCGCAATTAGCCCTCAACTCCATAGCCACGCTCATCACCGAGGAGCTCGGCGAGAACTACCTGCATATCCGCAAGTATCACACTAAGTCAAAGGGTGCTCAGGAGGCTCACGAGGCTATCCGTCCCACCTACGTCGAGAAGGAGACCATCGACGGTTCGGCTCAGGAGAAGCGCCTCTATCGCCTCATACGCCAGCGCACTCTCGCTTCGCAGATGGCCGACGCGCAGATCGAGAAAACCACCGTGGAGATACTTCCCGAGCATCGCCCCGAGCACTTTACAGCGTCGGGTGAGGTGGTGAAATTTGACGGTTTCCTGCGCGTGTATTTCGAGAGCACCGATGATGAAAACGAGCCCGAGGATGAAGCAATCCTCCCCCCCATGACCGTGGGCGAGACTCTCACGGCTGCCGACGTCACCGCCACCGAGCGCTTCACTCTTGCCCCGCCCCGCTACACCGAGGCTTCGCTCGTGAAGAAGATGGAGGAATTAGGCATAGGTCGCCCGTCGACCTACGCGCCCACCATCTCCACCATCCAGGCCCGCGAGTATGTGGCCAAGGGTGAGAATCAGGGTACTCCGCGCGATCTCACCGTGCTCACGCTCGACGATAAGGGCAAGATTTCATCTTCAGTCCACACCGAAATCTCCGGCGGCGACAAAGGTAAGCTCCTTCCCACGGATACCGGTGTGATAGTCAACGAATATCTTACCGATAATTTCCCCGACATTCTCGACTATGACTTCACGGCCGAGATGGAGCAGAAATTTGACCACATAGCTGAGGGCAACACCGAGTGGCAGAAGGAGATAGCACGCTTCTACAAGCTCTTCCACCCTCAGGTCGACAAGGCTGCCGAGACCCGCACCGAGCATAAGGTGGGCGAGAGAGTGCTGGGCACCGACCCCGCCACGGGCGAGCCTGTAAGCGTGAAGATAGGCCGTTTCGGCCCGGTGGTGCAGATAGGTACCGGCGAGGGCGACGCCAAGCCCCGCTTTGCATCCCTGCGCAAGGATCAGTCGATATTTGACCTCACCCTTGAGCAGGCGCTCAAGCTCTTCGACTTGCCCCGCACCGTGGGCGAGTATGAGGGCAAGACGGTGGTGGCCGCCATAGGTCGCTTCGGTCCTTACCTGCGCCACGACGGAAAGTTTGTGTCGATTCCCGAAGAATATGCCCCCACCTCCATCACTATCGACGAGGCCATAGCTCTTATCGACGCCAAGCGCAAGGCCGACGCCGAGAAGGTAATCAAGACCTTCGAGGGCAACGATGACATAAGTATTCTCCACGGTCGCTTCGGCCCGTATATCTCCTATAAGAAGTCTAACTATAAGATACCCAAGACCGTGACCGATGCTTCGGCTCTTACCATCGACGACGTGATGGCCCTCATCGCCGAGCAGGATTCCAAACCCAAAAAGACCACTACGCGCCGCGCCGCTAAAAAATAATACACGCCATGCCACGCCGTAACGATTCCGACCGCGGGCCCGGTTACCGCCCCGACGTCATAAAGACATTCCGCGCCGAGAGTGAATGTCGCCTCATCGACTTCCTCATTGAGTCGATGCCCGAGCAGTCACGCACCGCCATAAAGCAGAAACTCGCCCATAACCAGGTGATGGTAAACGGTGCCGTGACATCGCAATTCGACACTCCCGTGCATCCCGGCGCAGTGGTGAAGGTCAACTTCACCCGCGAGTTCCGCACGTTTTACAACCGCCGCCTCAAGATCCTCTACGAGGACGACGATATAATCGTGGTCAACAAAGGCTACGGCCTCCTCTCGATGGGCACCGATAAGATCAAAGACGGCACCGCCTACGAGCTCCTGCGCGACTGGGTGAAGTGGCAGAATCCCGCCAACAAGCTTTTCATCATCCACCGCCTCGACCGCGACACGTCGGGCCTTATGATGTTTGCCAAGACCGAAGAAGCCAAGGAAGCGATGCAGTATAACTGGAAAAACATGGTGCGCGAGCGTAAATACGTGGCTCTCGTCGACGGTCGGCCTGACCCCGAAGAAGGCTCCTACCGCAGTTATCTGGCCGAAAACTCGCGCTACGAAGTCTACTCCACCAAAAATCCCGAGGAAGGCAAGCTCGCCGTCACCCGCTACCGCACCCTTGCCTCGGGTCACGGCTACTCGCTTGTGGAGCTGTCGCTCGACACCGGCCGTAAAAACCAGATACGCGTGCACATGAAAGACCTCGGCTGCCCCATCTCCGGCGACCGTCGTTACGGAGGCAAGCCCTCGCCCGCCCACCGCATGTGTCTCCACGCCCAGACCCTCAAATTCATCCATCCCGTCACCCGCAAAATGATGGAATTCACCACCCCAATCCCCATCTCCTTCGAGAAAGCGATGAAGTAAGGATAGAGAGAAATACAGTCATGTCAGAAGAAGAAAAATATACACGTATCGTTCAGGCTCTGAAGGAAAAAGCCCGCGAAATACTACCCCGTGGCTCGCGCGTAGCTCTTTACGGCTCGCGAGCCCGCGGCGACGCGCGACATGACTCTGACTGGGATCTTCACGTAATGATACCGGGACCCGAGAAACTCGGCTGGGATCTTTACGACCGCTATGCGTGGCCGTTTGCCGACCTTGGTTTGCTATTTGACGAGATCATCAACCCCCGACTATATTCAATAGCCGGATGGCTCAAACGCAGTTTCCTCCCGTTTTATAAAAACGTTGAGAAAGAAGCCATAATAATATTTGAGAGCTAAATATGACGCTGAATTCCGACGAAAAATTCGCAATAATTAACTACCGAATCGAGAAATCCCGCCAAACTTTTAAAGAGGCGAAGGATAATGCGTTGATGCACAATTGGAGCCTCGCAGCCAATAGGCTATATTATGCTGTGTTTTACCTCATACTCGCGCTCAATATCAGAAATGGCGAATCGACTAAGACTCACAATGGTGCATTTGCGCTATTTAGCAGAAGATATATTTCTACCGGTTTATTATCGAAGGAGGAAGGCAGCTTGTATAGACGACTTTTTACAATGCGTCAGTCGGGCGACTATGATGACTTGTTTGATTGGGAAGAAGAGGATGTCATGCCTTTGATTCCTCAAGTAGAAAAACTATTGGCTAAAATAAGATCGTTTATTTAAGACAGTTAGTGCTGCGGTCGTAGGGACGTCGCTGTGCGACGTTTCCAGGAAGAGTAAGAAGCTATTATTCTGTTATACTGAAAGTTACCATCAGTAGCTCAAGGAACGTCGCGCAGCGACGTCCCTACAAGGGATTGCCTTTGCAGTGAGTGAGGGCTGGAAGCCCGATGTCGTCATTAACCGCGGGTAAAGCCCGCGGATTGGATAACCCACAGAAAATGAGCTCCGCAGGAGCGATGTTGTGTGGGCGGCACACACTACATCGCCCTTTCAGGGCTCATATATTACGAGATGGTTCGTTCCGCGCACTTACATGCGCGGTTAATTACAACATCGGGCTTCCAGCCCTCCCCATTCGCCAGATTACCGGTTGATTGTAGGGGTATTCCATGTAGGTGGTTACTTTAGAAATCTTGCCGTTTTGAGCGCTGCGGTCGTAGGGACGTCGCTGTGCGACGTTTAGGGGAAGAGAAAGAAGCTATTATTTTGTTATACTGAAAGTTACCATCAGCCCCTCAAGGAAACGTCGCGAAGCGATGTCCCTACAAAGGGTTGATTATGAGTTGCTTAGATTTGGGGGCGGAGGGATGTCAGTTGAGCTTAAATGTCACGGGGATATTCATGCGGGTACGCTTGGGGCGGCCGTTGATTTTTCCGGGGGAGGAGAACTTGGGAAGGGTACCGACCACGCGGAGTGCTTCTTTATCAAGGGCGGAGTGGACGCCTTTTACCAATGTCACATTGCTCACCGAGCCGTCTTTTTCAATTACGATTCCTACTATCACGCGACCCTGTATGTTGCCCTCGGCTGCCATGGGCGGGTAGTGCATCTTCTTTCCGATATGCGTCATGATTCCTGCCAGGCCGCCGGGAAAGGCGGGTTCGGTCTCAACTTTCTCGTAGATTTCATTATCATCCACCTCGGCCACTATTTCCTCATCGCGACTTACGGTGAGCTCAGGAGTGGCAAACGTGGGTATCGCTTCTGCCGGAGCACTTTTTTCCACCTCAGGCTCGGGAGCTTTCAGATTCTCGTCCATAATCATGAAGCCGAGAAAAGTGGCCGGGGCGTATCCCTGAAAGGCCGACGTGATTTCAAACTGAAACGGCTCACCCTTCGTAATAGCCGGGAAGCGGTAGGCTCCGGCGCTCTGAAGTTTGTTGCCCGGCAGGATATAATACATGCCGATGGATTGACTGCCGGTTGTAGCCTCGGCTTGCCCGAAGATGCGGAACTTGTAGCCGGAGCCGGATTTCCCGATACACATTATGCGCTTTACATTCCAGTATTGCGCCACTCCTGCATCGGTCATCACCTTGACCGGCGAGGGAAATTTCGAGGGTGGAAAGTTCTGCGCCTCAGCCACCGGGAATATTGAGGCGCAAAGTATCATGATTATACTTAAAATGATGGTTCTCATAGTTTTATTCTCTTGTTACTTTAAAAATCAGCGAACGCTCGCCATCGGGGCTCATCCAATAGCCTGAGTAATTGAGGCCGTCATATTCACCCATAAACATGCCGGTGACGTTGCCGTCGACCTTTTCCGTAAGGGTGAGCTGGCCATCTTCAAAGTCACCTTCGAGCTCGATAGGACGCTCATTTTTAGTGTAATAGTAGTTGCCCTTGTAGTGAGCTCCGTAGTTGAGCAGATTCATTACTATTTCATATTTTCCGTCGATGTATCCGCTGAACACATCTGCGCCTTCGAGCTTGGGTGCCGAGCTGCGGTCGCGGTGGTAGGTGATTTTATATTTACCGCTTTTATACACGGCCTCCTTTACATGCCCCATCCCTTCGGGAATTATCTCGGAGTAGAGTCTCTGCGGGGTGGAGGCATCGGTGTCAAAACCGTAGATTACATATTCGCGCTTGCCGGTGGCGGGGTCTACGGTGATCATGGTGACTGACTGGTAGAAACCGTTGTCAAATTCATCATAGTAGCCTAATGATTCGAGCTTCAGCGCGTCGCGATCCTTAAACTCCGCTACGAGGGCGCGGCGATGATTGCGGGTGTAAGCGGTACCCATAAGATCTTCATCGCCGTAGAGCACACGGTCAAGTATGTCGAAATCCTCCTTGTCCATGAGGCTGAGCGCATCGACGTAACCTTTCTTACCGCCAACATTTACGATAGCCCACAAGCTGTCGCCACCTATTACCGACACTTCCCCGCCATAGTCGATAACCATAATGGGTTCTGCCAAGTCATACTCGTCAGGCTCCTCCAAAAGTGGAGTATCGAAGAAGTACACATATTTCTTGCCTATCTCCTTTTCAGAATTGCCTAAGGAGAATATCAGTATAAGCGCTGCGATCGCGACAATAGCGCCGCCTATTATGTACCACTTATATTTATCCCAGGCCGAGGGCTCTTCAGGCTCGTCGATTTCATCACTTATCTTAGGTGCCGGGGGCACGGGTGCGGGCTCGGGGTCAATGACCTCCACAATCTCCTCGACAACGATTACAGGCACGGGGTTGCCGCATGATCCGCAGAATTTAGAGCCCGGTGTCAACGGGTTGCCGCAGTGAGAGCAGAATCCGCCCGTAGCGCCGGCCGGCTGTTGCATCACGGGAGCCGCCTGTACAGGCTCGCCGCGCATGATTCTGTTCCAGCCCCATATGCGGAATATCAGCTGCATTATGGAGAGGACGAGGAGTGTCAGTCCTATAATCACGCCTAAGAAGATGTACATTCCTATGTATCCCTTCAGTCCCATGCCGCCGGAGCTGTAAGTGGAGTTCATGATGGACTGGAATGTGCTGAGACCCACGAGCAATCCTATCACAAAGATAATCAGCGGCATAAACTGGAGCCATATATTATATGTGGCTGATTTGCGAAGCAGCGTTGCGCCCTGCTGTGCCTTGCTGTTCCATGCCGGCTCGGTCTCCAGATCGCTGAAAGCCGAGCGGAACATGAAATATGATACCGTGGCCAGAATCCACGAAGTGAAGCGTAACAGCCATGCCACCATCCATGGCGACAGAGCGGCGATAAACGACACGGCTATAGCAATCAGTCCCACCCAGCAGGCATTGTTGACGCGCTTTACGCCATTGACAGCCGACACTGATGTCTGTCCGTCGCGAAACTTATACAGTCCTATAAGGTACATCACCCAGCCGCAGAGGGTGAAAAATTGCGTGATGCTTTGCAGGCTGTAGAAATTGTTGAGATACTCCTGAATCGTATCCATTCCGGTGAGCATACCGAATTGCGATACATTGTCCATCAAGCCTTGCAAGGCACTTGCTATTCCCGAGAAATACTCAAATATTCCGGCAAGCCAGCCGAATACGGTCAGCACGACGATACTCCAGAATATCATCGTACTCCACGTGCGCCATTCTGATCTTTTGTCCATAGCGTAGAGATGTGTTATTGGTTAGACTTGTCGTTAAAGCTCCACACTGTCAAGCCGATAGCGTAGACAGTCTGAAACCATATATACCACTCGTGACCGGCGAGAAAGCTATAGGCTATGAAGGCCACGACGGGGTAAAGGATAAAGGCTGCTTTCAGAGCTACTGATATGCGTCCCTTGACAGCGATGAGTAATATGCCGGCGAAGTAGCATACGGTATCTATGTAGCTTAAGAGTTGGCCCGTTTCGAGAGCCTGACGCGCTTGGTAATAGTCGGCATCAGGAGCCGCCATGCGGCAATAAGTGACATAAATCATCAGTGAGGCGATACATGCCGCAAGGCATAATACGGCACCCGTAGCGCCAAGCACGCACTTGCGCGAGAAGCATGAGTAACCTATTATGACCCAGAATATTCCCATTAATACATTTATGATGTAGGAAAACGAAGGAATGGCAAACGTGATGCTCTCGCCGTATTCGTTAGAAAGACTTACGGGAGTGGAGGGGAAAGAGCCCAGGCTGTTCATGATTCCCCACAGGCATGTGAAGCATAAAGCCAGACCGATAGCCTGAAAAATACCCCGGGGCACGAGATGTGTTTTCGCAGAGTCCATAATTATTACAGATTGCCTCGGTTACCTCTCGTCGGCCTTTTAGATAAGGGGTTAAAAAAGGAAAAAGCGTGGGTAATGTTCGCTGATTATCACAACTATGGCATCGCCAAACGCCATTGGTACAATAAACAGTCCACCCCACGCAATGCCGATATATCGACCCCGCGCTTAGTGGGGTGGAGATAAAGCGCATGCATGGAGCGTCTTTGACTGCTCATCCTGTACCTAAAATTTGGCGATTTTCAGTTGTAGGAATAAGCAAAAACGCTCTCTCAGTATGTCAAGATTCCCGGAACAACGCAAAGCGTTATCGGTGAATCCGGTTACAAAGCTACGAAAAAAATTCTAAATTTCAGTAAATCAGAGAAGAAAATCCCGAAAAAGGCCGTAGAGTGTGGAGCGGCCGATAAGGAGCGGGTGAACGGGAAAGAATTTAGAATGAAGAATTTAGAATTAGAATATGAAAGATAATTCTCAATTCTCAATTTTCAATTTTAAATTTTTCCACTCCGCTCCGCGGAATTAAATGTCGCTTTCGGAGACGTAGCCGTTCATTACGGCGTAGATGCCGAGGCCGGAGATGGACTTGATGCCGAGTTTGGCTGTGATGTTTTTGCGGTGGGTGAGCACGGTGTTGATGCTGATGGATAGGCGGTCAGCTATCTCTTTGTTGATGCAGCCGCGGGCGAGGAGACGCAGTACGTCGATCTCGCGCTGCGATAGAGTGGATTGCTCTGCAGCGGGGGCCGGGAGCGATGAGAGCATTTCCTGAAGGTGCTCAAGAAGCGTGTCGGCGGGGAGGGCGGGATTGACTGTGAGGAAGGAATCGGAAGGCGATGTGGCGATTACGGCTGTGGTCTTGCGGCGCGGGGCGAAAAATGCCGAGTGCTCTACGATGGCGTGGGCATCGGCTATCCACAGGCACGGCTCGACCTCGGGCGGCGAGAGGGGAGATGCGTCGACTACCTCGGCATCGCTTATGATACCTAACAGGCGGCGCAAGCCCTCGCTGCGGAGGGTGTCGCGGCACACGATTGCAATGACGGCTCGCTTCATCGCTTTGACGCCAACTCAAGCGCGGCGGGGCGGAGGATGAGGTTGCGTATACGGTTGTTTTTGCTCAGGTCAGTGCGCAGTCCGGCCACGGCCACTATGGTGGCGTAGCACAGATTAGGGTCATATTCGCCTGAGATATTGCGCACTATCATGCTGAGCAGGTCGGCCAGCATCTCCTCAACGGTCTCGGCTGCCGAGGTATCAACTGCCGGCACCTCTCCGGCCGGCGCACCTGATGAAGCGAGGGCGCGCAGGGTGGGGAAGAGGGTCTTCATGTCAGTGTCGATAAGCGCGATGAGGTCGGCCTTGGCCTTGTCAAAGAAGCGCCGCAGCAGGGTGAGGCTTGAATTGTCGGGCCCCGAAGCCACGAGGGCATTGAAATGACGCTCGATATTGGGTATCTGGAAGTGGCGGTAATAGCGGTCAGTGAGCTCCAGATAGCTGAGCATGGTGGGCATGTCGACGCGGCTGAGAGCCGTGGCGGGGAAATAGTCGCGGCTGGCGTAGGTGTTGATGATAGTCACCAGAAAGTCGGGCGACAGGCTGTGGGCAGCGGCCACGTCGGCCACGGAGCGGTCGTCAGTGCCCAGCGATATTCCCAGACGGTTGATGACGGGGATTATCGAGGGGTCAGCGAGTATTACGTCGCTTAATGCAGTATCGGCTGTGATGATTTTCATGGCGGGGAAGTGATGATTAGCGGCGGCGCACCACGATGTAGCCGCTCTCGGTGATGACGGCATCCATCATCACGTCGTGGGGCTCTACGGGTACCTCGTCGACGAGCTGGAAGTCGTAGCCCACACCTATCTTCACGGCGCGGGTCGATGCGAGCAGACGGTCGTAGTAGCCCTTGCCGCGACCGAGACGGGCGCCGCGACGGTCATAGGCCACGCCCGGAGTGACGATAAGCTCTATCTCGTCTATGGAAGTGACATCATCGCCCGTGGGCTCCTCGATGTGAAACGAGCCGAGTGCCAGGCGCTGACTGTCGTAGGGGAGTATTTCGAGGTTCACGCCGTTGACGCGGGGCAGGAAGAAGCGCTTGCGGCCGCTCCACTTGGCTATGAACTCGCGGGTGGAGAGCTCATCGGGCAGAGAGTGGTACATGAGAATATTGCCGGCGAGGATAAACTCGGCGGTCTGTTCGAGCAACCCGAACACGCGGGCTGCGGCCTGAGCCTTGTCTTGCTCCGAGAGAAGTGTCTTGCGTGCCTTTACGTGGCGGCGGATATCGTCCTTGTTCATGTTGATAGAGAGATTAATCTGATTTACTGTAAGTTATTCCTCGCTTTCATCAGCCTTGAGGGGGAATGCCGCCTCGCCGCGGCTGAGCGCGTCGAGAGCCTCGACTACGGTGGGATCAGTCTCGTTGAAGACCACGTAGTATGCTTCGGTCCCCAGCATATTGCGGGTGATGAGAGCTTTCAGATTGTCAACAATCAAGTCGCGCGATTGGTTTATGTAGCCCATCCTTACGGGCACACCTTCGCGCATGGTGTACTGAACGAAATCGCTGAGCAGAGCCCCGTCAGATGGAAGCATATCGAGCAGCTCTCCGGCGGTCTCGGCCTGCGAGAAGCGCGGGCGGTTGGCATCGGTGAGCGAGAAGGTATACTTGTGGAAGAGGCCGCGGTTGACCACGTCGAGATACCACGAGGTGATGCCCGAAGTGTCGTTGGGCACGAAGATGTCAGGCATGATTCCGCCGCCGCCGTATACCTCGCGGCCGTGGAGGGTGGTGAATATGAGCGAACGGTCGAGCTTGATGCTGTCGGCTGAGTAAAATTCGCCGTGAGAGTATCGCTCGTTGAGGTCATTTTCGTAGTCCACGCCCGGAGCGTAGGTCTTCTGTATGCATCGGCCCGAGGGTGTGTAGTAGCGGGCCACGGTAAGACGGATGGCGCTGCTATCGGGGAGCTCGTGCTGATGCTGCACCAGGCCCTTGCCGAAAGAGCGACGACCCACCACGAGGCCGCGGTCATTATCCTGAATAGCGCCCGAGAGTATCTCGCTGGCGCTGGCCGATAGCTCGTCGATGAGCACTACCACTTCACAGTCGCGCAGCGCGCCGGTGCCGTCGGCTACGGTAGCGGCATTGTTGGAATCCTTGCGGCCGCGCATCGACACGATGGGCTCGCCCGCACCTAAAAACTCGTTGGCTATCAATACGGCCGGCTCCATGTAGCCGCCGCCGTTGCCCCGCAGGTCTATCACGAAAGCCTTGGCGCCGGTAGCGCGCAGGTTGATGGCTCCGGTGATAAACTCGCCGAAAGTGTTGGCGCCAAACTTATTGATATGAATGTAACCCGTGGTATCGTTGATCATATAAGCGGCATCGACGGTATTGACCGGAATATCGCCGCGGGTGATTTCAAAAGTGAGCAATCCCTTCACGCCCGGGCGCATCACGTCGACCTTCACCACCGAGCCACGCTCGCCGCGGAGAGTCTTGAGCACACGCGACTGCGGCCACTCTCGCCCGGCAGCCACCGAGTCGTTGATAGCCACTATGCGGTCGCCGGCCATGATTCCCACCTTTTCCGACGGGCCGCCGGGTATCACCTCAAGCACGTGGATAGTGTCGCCGAGCATATTGAACTGAATGCCCACGCCCGAGAACGAGCCGCCCAAGTCTTCGTTGACCTGCTGAAGATCCTCGGCGGGAATGTAAGTGGAGTGGGGGTCAAGATGGGAAAGAAGGTCGGGAATCGACACCTCAAGAAGGCTGTCGATGTCCACCCGGTCCACGTAATTATCATCCACCAGCCTGAGGATAGCATCGAGCTTGGCCCGGGCAGCGGAGTCATATCGGTCGGAAAACAGATATTTCCCGATCCACATACCTGCAATCAAGGCGATGGCCACTACGAGTGGCAGCCATACGGCCGTTTTGCGTAAATTCTGATTCATCTATATCGTAAAAAATAGCTTTTTGATTTATTCTGACGGAAAAGTAACTTCGGGGTATTGGGAGTATCACTCTATCTCCTCCACGTGGCACACCTCCACGCCCGCGCGGCGCAGCAGGTCGATGCCGTCGACGATGCGGTAGAGCTCGTTGAACACCACGCGCTTTATACCGGCCTGGATTATGAGCTTGGCGCAGTCGAGGCAGGGCGAAGCGGTGATATACAGCGTGGCACCGTCGCTCGAATTATTGCTACGCGCCACCTTGGTGATAGCGTTGGCCTCGGCGTGGAGCACGTAGCTCTTTGTGAGGCCGTTTTCGTCCTCACATATGTTTTCAAACCCCGCCGGAGTGCCGTTGAATCCGTCGGAGATAATAGCGCGGTCCTTCACGAGCAGCGCGCCCACCTTGCGGCGCACGCAATAGGAATTCTCAGCCCATATCCGCGCCATGCGCAGGTAGCGGCGGTCGAGTACCTCACGTTTATCCATATACATGAATTAATTGTGCCACAAAATTAAGCAATTTCCCCTATTTCCCACCATAAAAGTGAAATATTTTGCAGCGTGAGGGTGCTATTGTGCGGCATCCTCAGATTTTTTCATCGGGGTGTGCACAATTTTAACATTTGCGGCGTTATATATTTATACTTCTATCAAGAAATTGTGTGTAATCATGAATAAATCATCTGTATTTTTTATCGGTATAATGGCAGCGATGTCGCTGGGATCGTGCTCCACGATCAATAACATCATCCATCGTAACAACACTGACAAGCCGGCGCCTGCCGCTCCGGTGGCGCCCGTCACAGAGACTACCGTGGTGTCGTCAAATCAGTCGGTCAAGAATATCTCCGGCGAGTGGGCTGTGATTGAAATCAATGGCCGCGAGCTGACCGTCAACGGCGACAATCGCCCCACATTCACCTTCACCGCCGCGCCCGACGTGGCCGGAGCCGTGAGCCTCATAGCCTTCAACGGTTGCAACTATCTCAACGGCACCTACCTTGTGGGCGAGAAGAAGCTCGTGCCGCAGAGCGAGGTGATTTCGTCGCTCATGTCGTGTCCCGACGCTCCTTATGAATATGAAGTGAATCAGGCGCTTGCCAAGGTGAGCGGCTACAGCGTGGAGCGCGAGGGCGGCACGTCGACCCTTAAACTTATGGATGATACCGGACGCGTGGTGATGGTGCTCCGCAACCACACTCTGTCGTATCTCAACGGCGCCTGGCGAGTGCTCCGCATCGACAATAAGACTGTGCCCGCGACGGCCGAGGTGAAGGTGGTGATCGACATCCAGTCGCGCACCATCCACGGAAATGCCGGCTGTAACCTGCTCAACGGCGAGATACTTCTCAATCTCGACGTGGCCGCCGGAATAGAATTTGGCAACCTGCGCACCACGCGCATGATGTGCCCCGACATCGAGACCGAGCAGGCATTTCTCGTGGCACTTGAGCAAGTCAAGGCCGCTGCCAATGTGGATGCTGACCATGCCTCGCTGCTCAACGACAAGGGTGAAGTCATCATCTCCCTTGAGCGCATCGACCCCGCCACGATGGAATAAATTGAAATTTAAAATTAAGAATTTAAAATTAAGAATTAAAGGCGTTTAGTAAAAAATTTTAAATTCTAAATTCTAAATTTTCAATTTGATATAAAAAAGTGGTCGGGCGCACCGGTGGGTGCGCCCGACTGACTTTTTATGAGGGTAGGGGATTAGTCGATTTCCTCGTCGGCCTCGTAACCGCCCATTTCGCGGATAGCGTTTTTGAGCATGGTGTACTGCTGGTAGAGGTTGTTGACAGGCACTTCATTCTTGGTATAGTCGTGCATCGGGCTCTTGAGGTAGAAGCTGAGCCAGCGCTGAGTGCCGTACCATCCGGCGCGGGCAGCGAGGTCGCTCAGGAGCACGAGGTCAAGGCAGAGGGGAGCAGCGAGGATAGAGTCGCGGCAGAGGAAGTTGATCTTGATCTGCATGGGGTAGCCCATCCAGCCGAAGATGTCGATGTTGTCCCAGCCTTCCTTGTTGTCGTTGCGCGGGGGATAGTAGTTGATGCGCACCTTGTGGTAGTAACCGGTGTGGGTGCCGTGGTCAGCGCCGTAGAGGTCGGGCTGATTTTCGGGCACGAGGATTGACTCAAGGGTAGAGAGCTTCGATACCTCCTTGGTGCGGAAGTTGGCGGGCTCGTCGAGAACGAGGCCGTCGCGGTTACCGAGGATGTTGGTTGAGAACCATCCGCTCAGACCCAGGCAACGGGTGCCGATGATGGGTGCGAAGCCTGACTTAACGAGAGTCTGGCCGGTCTTGAAGTCCTTACCTGCGATAGGCATTTTGGTCTTCTCGGCGAGCTCCCACATAGCGGGGATGTCGACGGTGGTGTTGGGGGCACCCATGATGAAGGGAGCGCCTTCGTTGAGGGCTGCGTAGGCGTAGCACATCGAGGGAGCAACGTGCTCCTTATCGTCGGCCTTCATGGCAGCTTCGAGATCGGCGAGAGTGTAGTGGACGTTTTCGTCGACGGGCACGTATACTTCAGTAGAAGCGGCCCAGAGCACTACCACGCGGTCGCAGTTATTGTCCTTCTTGAAGTTGCGGATATCCTCGCGGAGCTGTTCTACCATCTCCCAGCGGGTCTTGTCCTTCATCACGTTGTCGCCGTCGAGGCGCGAAGCGTAATTCTTGTCAAAGGCGGCCTTCATGGGGACGATCTTTTCGAGTTCGTCCTTTACGGGGAGGATGTCTTTTTCCTTGAGCACCTCGCAGTTCATGGCGCTTTCAAAAGCGTTGGCGGGGTATACGTCCCATGCGCCGAATACGATATCGTTGAGGTCAGTGATGGGTACGATTTCGTTGTAGGGGAGATACTTCTTGTCGGCTCCCTTACCTACACGGATTTTGTCATACTGAGTCATAGAGCCGACGGGCTTGGTGAGACCCTTGCGGGTCATGAGTACGCCGGTCATAAAAGTAGAGGACACTGCTCCGAGGCCCACGACGAGCACGCCGAGACGGCCGGTAGCGGGTTTAACGTCGGTTTTCTTCATGTTTTCTAAGGTTGAAACTATGTTATTATATTAATGTATTATCGCATAGGTGGCGTTGCGGTCAGGAGGCAATCGCCGAAATTGCCGTCAAAAATACTGCTAATTTTTTTAAATGTAAAATTTTTAATATTGTAATTTCAGGCCTTTTTGCTAAAAGTAGTTAAAGGAATGGATATTTAGATAAATAAGTTTAAATATTGGATGTATTTAAGGTAGACTATGAAAATATGTTAATGATGTATGGAAGATAGATTTAAGAAAAGAGCTGAGAATTTACGTGATCATCCCTCAAAGCGGCCGGTGACCAACTCGTGCTTGAGGAAGTGGTAGTTGTAGGCTGAGCTCTGGATATACATGCCCGTGAGTGGATCGGAGAGTTTTTCAAATGTGGTGGAATTATACCATGTGGCAATGGCTTCGGGGAGTGAGATGCTGTTATCGCGCATGAGCCACCCGATGATGTCGGTGGAAATAGCTTCGAGCAGGAATCTGAAATTCTTATTCATCTTTGATTAAATACTTTAAGGCGGCGGAATTGTGAAAGAAATATTGGGTGCTTAGTTCTTTGTACTCCAGACGATTGACAAGCTCGGAGATATTGATAAAGCCTTCTTTGAAAAGGCGGAATGATACTGCTACCGAATCATCGGCTATCGGACCGATTACTATGTCATAATCGTGAGCCGGGTGACGGGTGTCCTCGCTTCTGTTTAGCATTATGAAACGAGCCCACTCTTCAGAAGGCTTTTCAAATATTTTTATATTGAGATTTTCAGTGGCTCCGGAAAGATTGAAGTTGAAAGTTGTAACATGCTCCTCGCCACCTGAACGGAGGGTGCGGCGCAAGGCCATGTTGCGCGCATGATCGATGTTGTCTGTGAGATAAAATCCGCGTCCGAAGTCCTTGAAAGGGTGACATTTTGAAAAGTCGACTATGTCGATGACCGTATTTGATCCGTGATATAATTTCATCCTATTTTACCTCCTTTCGACTTGCAGATTGCCGTAATGTCTTCCACCCACTCGTTGACTGAAAGAGTGTGTTCTGCGGGATAGCACTCGATAAGGAAATTGATGCCTCCAAATCGACCGATGTAATTAGAGGCTTCTTTTATGGTCAGTGAATTGCGCTGCGCAAATTCGCTTATAGCCGTTACGATATATTCGATGAGCTCCTTGCTTCCATGAGTTTTGGGCGTTAAGCTTACTGATAGATCTGCGTCAAGAGCATTGGCTACGCGACTTATCGTGTCGAAATTGAGCCCTTTCCCGCTTTCGATTTTTGAGACGGTGGATCGTCCGACCCCTATGCGCTCGCCCACTTCCTGTTGGGTTAAGCCGAGGGTTGTTCTCCGCTTGCTGAAAAGTTTGCCTATGTTGGAAAGTTCGCCGGTCATAAATGATTTTTTTGCAAATATACATAATTGTTTCCTATTTGGGAAACATATTATACACCAATTATGTTTTTCGGCACACTGTGGCTCGCGTTCATCTGGTTGCCATTCATGAATATTATGTAATTTCTCTTCTATATAATGGATTAATAATGAATCTTTTATATAATGGATTAATAATGAATCTTGGGCGCCTGTATAGAGCGGCGAGGAAAATTGGTGTGTTGTGGCCGATTTTATTGCCGTGACAGTCAATGCTCACAGCTTTACGATTATCACCGCTCATAAATTGTAATTGCCACGGCGCATTTAGATAGACGAGGCTGTGCGTATGGACGACAGGCGGGGTGAAAAATTTTTACGGAAATGTTTGGTAGTTAGGAAAATAAGTTGTAATTTTGCAACGCTTTAAGAGTATTGCGCCCGTATGTCAGCTGTAACAATTTGATTGTCAGGCTGATAGTTTTATGTGTGAAGCGCTTTTGAAGCGACCGAAAAAGAAACGTAAATCGAATAATCAACATAAAGTATAACTAAAACAACTAAGATGCCTACTATTCAGCAATTAGTAAGAAAAGGACGTGTAGCCCTCGAAGACAAGAGCAAGTCTCCCGCTCTCGACAGCTGTCCGCAGCGTCGTGGCGTGTGTGTACGTGTCTACACCACCACCCCTAAGAAACCTAACTCGGCAATGCGTAAGGTAGCCCGTGTACGCCTCACCAACGGTAAGGAAGTCAACAGCTACATCCCCGGCGAAGGTCACAACCTTCAGGAGCACTCGATCGTGCTCGTACGCGGCGGTCGTGTTAAGGACCTCCCCGGTGTGCGCTATCACATTGTCCGCGGTACTCTCGATACCTCCGGTGTCAAGGATCGCACCCAGCGTCGCTCCAAGTATGGTGCAAAGCGCCCCAAAGCAGCCAAGAAGTAATAAGAGGCTGACTCACTGAAAAGCGTAACGCGTTTCTTTTCTTAACTATCAATTCAAAAACAGAGTAAATTAACCTCGTTTTTGTGATTGGAAAAGGCTAAATCAAAAGGTTGAGTAAACCCTCCCGAGCGGTCAGAGGACCGCGACCGATCAAAGGGTTGAAGATGAAGATGCAGCAACAACCAAGCAACAAAAACAAAACATTTCTAAAACAATGAGAAAGGCTAAGCCCAAAAAACGGGTAATTCTCCCCGATCCCGTGTTCCACGATGTAAGAGTGTCAAAGTTCGTCAACCACCTTATGTATGACGGCAAGAAGAACACTTCCTACACTATTTTCTATACGGCTCTCGAACTTGTGAAAGCCAAGATGCCCAACAACGAGGAAACCGCCCTCGAAATCTGGAAAAAAGCCCTCGAAAACGTCACTCCCCAAGTGGAAGTTAAGTCGCGCCGAGTAGGTGGTGCAACCTTCCAGGTCCCCACCGAAATCCGTCCCGACCGCAAGGAATCAATCTCAATGAAAAACCTTATCCTCTATGCCCGCCGCCGCGGTGGCAAGACCATGGCTGAAAAGCTCGCCGCTGAAATCGTCGACGCTTTCAATGACCAGGGTGGCGCATTCAAGCGTAAGGAAGACATGCACAAGATGGCCGAGGCCAACCGCGCATTCGCTCATTTCCGTTTCTGAGATTCTGATTAATTCAATTTCAAAAATTACACAATCAGCACATAAATGGCTAAATCCGACGAACAACTCAAATATACCCGCAACATCGGCATCATGGCTCACATCGATGCCGGCAAGACCACCACTTCAGAGCGTATCCTCTTCTACACCGGTCTTACCCACAAGATCGGCGAGGTGCACGATGGTGCCGCTACCATGGACTGGATGGAACAGGAGCAGGAGCGTGGTATCACTATCACCTCTGCCGCTACTACCACTTTCTGGAAGTATGACGGCGAGAAATATAAGATCAACCTTATCGACACTCCGGGACACGTCGACTTCACCGTCGAGGTAGAGCGCTCGCTCCGTGTACTTGACGGCGCCGTAGCTACTTTCTGCGCCGTGGGTGGTGTTGAGCCCCAGTCTGAGACCGTATGGCGTCAGGCTGATAAATATAATGTACCCCGTATCGGTTACGTCAACAAGATGGACCGCTCGGGTGCCAACTTCTTTGAAGTAGTGCGTCAGCTCAAGGATGTGCTCGGTGCCAATCCCTGCCCCATCCAGATTCCTATCGGCGCTGAGGAAACTTTCAAGGGTGTGGTTGACCTCATCCGCATGAAGGCTATCTTCTGGCACGATGAGACCATGGGTGCCGACTACTCTATCGAGGAGATTCCCGCCGGTCTTCAGGCTGAAGCCGAAGAGTGGCGCGACAAGATGCTCGAAAAGATCGCCGAGTTTGACGATGCCCTCATGGAGAAATATTTTGACGATCCCTCCACTATCACCGAAGAGGAAATCCGCCGCGCCCTCCGCAAGGCTACCCTCTCGATGGAGGTTGTGCCCATGATCTGCGGCTCGTCGTTCAAGAACAAGGGCGTGCAGTGTCTGCTCGACGCTGTATGTGCTTACCTCCCCAGCCCCACCGACGCCGGTGCAGTGGAAGGTCACGCCATCGACGACCCCGACAAGATCGAGACCCGTGAGCCTTCAAGCGACGCTCCCATGTGTGCCCTCGCATTTAAGATCGCTACTGACCCCTATGTAGGTCGTCTCTGCTTCTTCCGCGTATACTCAGGCGACATGGTTGCCGGTAGCTACGTGCTCAACAGCCGCTCGGGCAAGAAGGAGCGCGTATCGCGTCTGTTCCAGATGCACTCCAACAAGCAGAACGCCAAGGAAGTCATCGGTTGCGGTGACATCGGTGCCGGCGTAGGCTTCAAGGATATCCGCACCGGTGATACCCTGTGCGCTGAAGATGCTCCCATCGTACTCGAAGCTATGGAATTCCCCGATCCCGTGATCGGTATCGCCGTTGAGCCCAAGACTCAGAAAGACCTTGACAAGCTGGGCGTAGGTCTCCAGAAGCTCGCTGAGGAAGACCCCACATTCCGCGTTGAGACCAACGAAGAGACCGGCCAGACCGTAATCTCGGGTATGGGTGAGCTTCACCTCGATATCATTATCGACCGTCTCCGCCGCGAGTTTA
>CAYZFG010000020.1:0-34915 GCA_964477665.1 uncultured Staphylococcus sp. | reverse complement strand
TCGAGCCGTGGAACATATACAGCGGCCCCATCCACTCCGAGTCACGCTTGGAGAGATAGTCATTGACGGTGACCACGTGTACACCGCGACCTGAAAGCGAGCGAAGGAATACAGGGAGTGTAGCCACAAGTGTCTTACCTTCACCTGTCATCATCTCGGCAATCTTGCCTTGCTCAAGCACTACGCCACCTATCAGCTGCACACGATAGTGTACCATGTCCCACTTTATCTCATTACCGCCGGCCATCCAGTGATTAGTGTAGATAGCCTTGTCGCCTTCGATTTTCACGAAGTCTTTGCCTTGCGCGGCGAGTTCGCGGTCAAGCTGAGTAGCGGTTACTTCCACAGTCTCGTTGGCGGCGAAGCGTGCTGCTGTCTCACGCACGGCTGCAAAAACTACGGGCAGATGCTCTTCAAGTTTGTGCTCGATGATATCAAGCATCTCCTTATCATTCTTGTCGATCTTATCCCAGAGGGGCTGGCGCTGGTCAAAGGGAAGTTCCTCGACTTCAAGGCGTATTTTGGCATTCTCCTCTTCAAGAGGAGCAACGGCCTGCTTGATATCCTGCCTTACTTCAGTGATACGGGTGCGGAGCTCGTCGTTAGAGAGCTGTTTCATTTCGCCCTCAAGAGCCTCGATTTTCTTTATTATCGGCTCGATTTCCTTCAAGTCACGTTGCGACTTGTTGCCGAATAATTTGGTTATAAATGATACAAACGACATATATAGTTTATTCTTTTTTTGCAGATGGATATTCAGTATTTAATTCGTCACTCGATATTAAGCGGAGGGAGCGAGGTGGCATTCGGAGAACGGATGCGCAGTATTCTGCTTACGGTAGGAGCTATCGTGCGCGCGTCGACCACCTCCCCTACCGTCGTAGCTGAGACGCCGGGGGCAAGAATCCAAGCCGGAGAGATTGTGGAAGCAAAACTTACTGCCGTGACATCGGGCGCGAGCACTTCATCTTCAGGTGAATCAGTGATGACCCAACCGGGATTGACCGATACGAGCAGATCGCCGGCCTGAGGGAAATATGTGTTACGACGCAATGCTACAGGATTGTCGCCGGCATCGCGAGCTATAATATCATCAATAGTATACACGCGGCTCACTCCGCTCATGCGCAATAGGAAGTCAGCCGACTCCTTGCGAAGTGCTTCAGCGTTGAGACCACGCTCTTTGATGAGATTATGGTTGAGATAGAAATATCCGTTGTGAAAACCGCTTACGTATTCGCCATTGCCATGGATGGCAATGAGATACATGTTGAGCAGCGAGGTCGCCATGCGGGGAGAGAATCTGCCCGTAGGTATTCGCCACTTTTCATCGTCACGCTTGCGTGCTGCGGGAGCAGGCGTACCTGCTATGAATACCACTGCTCTATCCATACCGGTGGTATTGTCAACCGCTTTCATGATGCGGGCTATGTCAGAGTCAAGACGCAAGTAAGCGTCCATGGTCTCGATACGGTTGTCAGACTGGTTACCGTATTTATATGGCGCTACAGTCAGACCAATATTGACCATATCAGTCACATTGCGAGTGCCCAGTCCAAGCTCTTTGATATAGTCCACCGCCACATCGGTAACCTCTCTGTTGCCCATAGCCGATGAACCGAAGGCTTTGAATGCCTGCGGATCGCGCTTGGGGAATGTATAGCGGAACGGATATAATTTCCTATGTTCAGGCAGATCGGGATAGCGCGAAAGCTCCATGGCGGGAGTCCACGATATGGTGTCGATGCGGAGCGAAAGGGGACGCGAGAAGTTGTGTTTTGATATTACTGTGGGTGTCTCGCGGAAGTAGGAAGAAGTGGTCCACTTTCCGGTTACATCGTCGATCCAGAACGCACTCGACGCCGCATGTCCTCCGAGTACTATCGCCATCTGAGGATCAGCCGCTATTGAGTGAACCTGATTCAGACCGTCTTCAGTGATTCTTACTTCGTCGGCCAGAGTCGACACAAGCAATAGCGCGGGAGTATAGCCTTTGGCAAGCGAGGTGGTAGTGGCCGCACTGTTGAGCACCGGATGCTCGGTGCGGGTCGCTACATCATATACCGTAGAGGCCGGCACTCCATTGACACTCGGCGATGCACCGGTCATCACTACCGCAGCGGCTGCCGTTGCATCAAGCCCCGGGCCGTAGTCGATATTCTCAATCGTCACGCCGTCATTGAGCAAACGATTGAAGCCGCCGTCGCCGAAGTGATTACGGAGAAGCTTTACATATTCTTCATCGAGACCTTCCACCACGATACCCACTACAAGCGACGGACGCTGCCCTACCGCCTGCTGAGGCGGCGTGACGGCTCCGGCACTTATCATTGCCATCGATGCCACGAGCACCGAGGCTATGCGTATCACGAGATGGTTTTTCGACTGCATAAATATATATAGATATACACTGTCGATGCAATCATATCCGATATAATCAGCGGATAAAATGCAGCGTCAGGATGTTGCACTCCGGCCATAAATATGACCAAAAGCACAATCAAGAGTACAAAATTAACAATTTGGTAGCAAAAAACCAACTTTTTAGCTTTTTTTACCCATACACCTATGGCTGCCACGAAGCAGAGGGGATTGAGCCACAGGTAGAGCCAGTTGGGCGACGTGGCTTCGTGGACCGAAATGAATATGAGGAATGTAAGTATCAGTCCCAATACTCCACATAGTGAGAAGTAAAGTGAATAATACCATCGGGTAATTCTGAGACGTTTCGTATCGCGCAGAGCCTCTGCCAAGGTAATCACGAGTATTAACACGGCAGCGGCCATGGGCGTTAGATACCATGGCGTGGCAGGTAGAATGGCAGTATCCAAGGATGAATCTACCACAAGGCGTGTCTCGGTAATCACCTCACCGCCTGCGGTATAAGTAGCGTCTTCAAGCATACGCCTTAGTGCTTCGGGTGAAAACATCATCATGCGGTCGTCAATCACTTCATCGAGCGGAGCACCGAGCGCGAGGTTTATTCCAAACTGATACCAAGGGTAATTCTTGTGATAATAGCTCATTGCCTCGCGGAAGGTGACGGCCGGGAGTTGGGAGTCTGACAACCGGATTGAATCGCCTGCGGCCTTTTCAATAACTTCAATAATGCGGGTAGCGCAGTTGTCTTTGACATAATTGTAGCGGTACACTCGATTTTCGGGGAGGAAATTGGTATTTAGTATTTCTACCAATCGAGCTTTCTGCTCTGCGTTGAGCACGAGGGGCTGCTCATACACCTTACGACCTTGCGCGGCATAAGCTCCCATAAAATAAGGAGTAGGACGCGCTCCTACCGAGTAGTCGGTCTCACCTTTAACGAAACGATACACGAAGTTAGGGGCCGTGAAGTCAAAGTTGCCCCAATCCACTACATTATCAGCCAGCACGATACCTGATAGAGAGTCAACACGCTGTACTCTGATACCTGCATGACCCTCAAGCTCATAAATCTCACTTCCGGGCATACAGGTGATTACCGAAAAACGGAAATCATCCCCGGCATGTGCACGAGCAAGGATGTTAATGATGAGTAGTATAAGTAAAGTTATTCGTTTCAAAACAAGGAGTTTATATCTTCAATATCTATTACGCTGAATACCTGCTTGCCCTCGGGAGTGCGCGCGGGAGCCGAACTCTTGAAAAGGTCACTGACAAGATTTTCCATCTCGGCCGTAGTGAGTGTGCGTCCGCGATGTATTGCGTTGCTGCGAGCCATCGACAGTGAGACCTGACGGTAAAACGATGAAGCAATATCCTCACCGGTTTCTTCCACCACACTGATGATTCCTGAAATGATTTCAGCTCCGTTTTTACCCGTTACGACCGTGGGCATTGAAAGTATGCTCCATGAATTGTCGCCGAGCGGAGAGAGCGTGAAACCGAGTTTTTCGAGATATGGGAGGATAGTTTCCAGCGTGACATTCTGCGATGCCGAAAGCTGCACCATCTCGGGAAACATCACCTGCTGCGCTACAAATGATTTCTCATCCACCATTGCCATGTATCGGTCATAAAGTATTCTCACATGAGCCCGGTACTGGTCAATTATCATCAGACCTTTGCGCGACGGTGTAAGAATATATGTATTCTTGAGTTGCATGGTGGTAGTAGCGGGAAGTGAGTCGTCGGCCGTGTCGGTCATGTTCTCGAAAGCCGGGATAAGAGGCTCAGTCTGTGGGATGTTATCATTAATGCGGCTACCCACCACGTCATCAATCGCTGCGTCGCGCTTGCGTGAGAAATCATCGTAGAGCTTCTCCCAGTCAGTAGGCGGAGCACTGTTGATACGACTTCCGCGCATCGTCCCTGCCGTATGTTCCGGCTTGTAAGAGCGTGGTTGCTCGGCAAACGGATTATAGCCGGGGTCAAGTTCCTCATTAAGTTTTATCCCGTCAGTGGGGTTAAACACAGGAATCTCCGGTGCATCGTCCACGTCAAAGTCAATCGCCGGAGCGGCATTGAAGCGGCCCAGAGAATCCTTGACAGCGGCTGTCAGTATCTGCCATATCGCCTGCTCGTTCTCAAACTTTATTTCATTCTTCGTAGGATGGATATTTACGTCGATGGTCTCCGGATCAACTTGCAGGTTGATGAAGAAATTGGGTTGCTCATCGGGGGAAATCAGTCGGTCGTAACATTGCAATATGGCCTTGCGGAAATACGGATGAAGCATATTTCTGCCGTTGACCATGAGGTACTGTAGTGCATTGCGCTTGCGGGCGTTTTCGGGGAGGGAGACGAAGCCGCTTAGCCTTACTATAGATGTATCAGTCTCCACGGGAATCAACTGTTTCTCGACGCCCTTACCGAAAAGGTCGCCTATACGCTGCTTGAATGAGCCGCGCCGCAATGCGTGAAGCGTGGTATCATTGTGAATCAGAGTAAGGTCAGTATTAATATTGACAAGCGCGAGACGCTCAAATTCACGTAGAATATTACTGAGTTCTACCGAGTCTTTTTTTAGGAATTTCCTGCGTGCGGGTACATTGTAGAATATATTCTTCACCATTATATTGGTGCCCGGGGCGGAGGCTTCGGGTTTCTGACTCTCTACCTTGGAACCGTTGATTATAAGTCTTGTACCGATATTGGCACCATGAAGCATAGTGCGCACGTCGAGCTGGGCAATGGCGGCAATAGAAGCAAGCGCTTCGCCACGAAAACCCATGGTGCGGAGCGTGAAAAGATCATCGGCACTCTTTATCTTGGAAGTCGCGTGGCGCTCAAATGCCAGTCGGGCGTCAGTGTCACTCATGCCCGAGCCGTTGTCGATAACCTGAATCAGAGTGCGGCCGGCATCTTTGAGCACGATGGTAATATTGTCGGCGCCGGCGTCGATCGAGTTTTCTACAAGCTCCTTTATTACAGAGGCAGGGCGCTGTATCACCTCGCCGGCTGCGATCTGATTGGCTACCGAGTCAGGTAGAAGTCGTATTATATCACTCATTTTCAGTCACCTCCTCTTCCTTATTCTCTTGTGGTTGATTGTCAGTTCCCTCTTCAGTCGTTGCGTTGGTCACGGGGGCAGACTCTATGAAATCATTTTTCGGCCCAGATACCGGAGCATCTTCGGGGATGCTTTGGGGCTTGGGACGTCCTGTGACTGTGCCACGCACGGTCTTGTAATCTGGACGCGGACGGGCAAGTATGGGATTGGCAAGCAGATTATCCATCTCAGCGGGATAGTCAAATACCTCCGACGGACTCATGGGACGCAACGCGCCATACCAGCGGAATCTGTCAAGGAAATAGCTCGACTTTCCCGCAAGATATAGAGGAGTGGTGTAGCCTGAGGTCTCCGACCACATTTTCACCCGCCTAACTTTTCCCTGATCGAATGTTGCCAGCAATGCCGAACCCTCGGTAAAAGAGAATTTATTGTAAGTCGAGTCTTTCTCCATCGGGAACATGATTATCTGCACATTGCCCTCGGCATAAAGTTTCGAGAGAGTCGAGTCGGCAAACCATGCGGTCATGTCTGACCCTGTCATCTGATCATAGCAGTCCTCGGCGATATGTCGGCTCATGATACCGGTCTCAGGCAGGCGTGCCCAGTCGACGGTAGAATCATTGAAATGCACATAAATTACATTGCCCACTATCTGCTTGTCTTCATTCCAGATAATCGGAAGATTATACATATACATTATGGAATCTCGCTCCACGAGGCTGATGGAATCACATAGTCCCTGCACGTCGGAGCGGAAAAACCGCACTTTATGAAATATGTTGGTAATCTTCGTGCTGTCAGGTAGCATGAAAGCGACGATAGTATCACCGTGGAGGTAGAGCGTGTCGGCCGACGAGTAGTCCATCACCAGAGCATCGCCTGTAGTAAATGAACTGTCGGTCAGCTCATTGAAGAAGCCATAGTTGCCCGACACTGATGATTTTCTGATCGAGTCAGTAAGTACCATATTACCGAAGGCTTCTCCATATCCGGCCTCCCGATCATAAAAGAGCGTATCACCCGTGAGGGTATTTCCGCGACGGGTGCGCACGGTTGAGCGGTCATATAAATCGGCGATTTGTGTTCGGGTATTGAAAAATCCGGAGCGTGATTCTATTTCGCCATCTTTATTAATGATGCGTGTCTTGGCAATAAGCCGGGCTATTGCCGATTCGGTATTATAGGTAAGTGAATCGGTAAAAATTCGGAGCGTATCGCCATTAGGTCGCGGACCGGTGAGATCTACATCAAAGTAAAAGAACGCATCTTTGCTGTCAGGGTAATAGTAGCCTTGGCGGGATTTCAACCGGTTTTGTGGGTCACGAAGCGTGCCACCGGTGAGATAATAACCCACATTATCATATAGGTCGTAGAAAAACTGGTCAGTCTCCAGCTCCACATCGCGGTTGATGAGGCGAACGGTCTTGCCGGGATAAGCGGTAAGCTCGGCAAGTTCGGCTTGTCCATCGTAATACAAAGCATCACCATACACGAAAAGGGTGTCGCCCTGCTCCATTCTTACGTTGTCAAACGCGTCCATCGAACTCGTGACCTCATTGAATCGCGCACTGTCGCAGTACATAAACATATCGCCGCGACGAAACACTACGTTGCCCGAAAGTACCTGCACGTCAGTATCGCGTATCTCGTCATAGCTCAGTCGATCAGCATGTTCGAGAAACACCTTTGAAGGGTCAGAGCGGTCAGCCATCGGCACCATCGGGCGAATGGCCGGCGGAAGTGATGCCGAGGGTGAGGGTGTCTGAGCAAAAACTATAGGTAGAGCCACAGCTGCAATCGCAGCCAGAATGGCCCAACGACCTTGCAACCTACTCATTTCTATTACTTTGAAGCTGAGTTATCTTTAATCCAACCGCTATTGATAAACTCGCAGTCACGCCATCCGTCTTCGATTCTCACGTAGGTTTCGGCAATTTTCTTGCGGAGCCAGTTGGTAAGTATTTCACTTCGGCGTGAGTTTTCATACATATCCTTGATCTGCTGAAAATCGTCGCCGAGGTTGGCACGATGCGATTCTATACGATTGGTGAGCTTGACTATCGCCACCACTTCCTGGTTGGTCTTGGGATCCTTCATAATGAAGGACTTGGACACCTCACCGGGCTGGAGCGTGGCAACTACTCGTGCTATTTCTTGCGGAAGTTCGCTCATCTGGAACTTGGTAGTACCGGTATTCTGGTTGACCATCACGCCCTTGCTGTTGCGTGTATCCTTGTCCTGCGATACATAGCCTACAGCCTCCTCGAAAGTAAACTTATTGTTGTCAACCATATCAGTGCGAAGGCTGTCAAGGCGAGTCATGGCATCAATTAGATCAGCTTCCGATACTTTAGGCCGCAAGAGAATATGACGGGCATTGATGCGGTCGCCGCGCTTCTCTATGAGCTGAATGATGTGATAACCGAATTCCGTTTCAACGATCTTTGATACTTTCTTCGGATCGTTAAGGTTGAACGCTACCGACGCAAACTCCGGCACGAGCTGCGAGCGACCCATAAATCCGAGTTCGCCACCGCGGGGAGCGGTACCGGGATCTTCAGAATACAGCACTGCGAGAGTGTAAAAATCGGCTTCACCTTTATTTACTCGATCAGCGAAATCACGGAGGCGGGCTTTTACATCGTCAATCTCCTGACGGGGGATAGCCGGAGCGAGTGAGAGAATCTGCACTTCCACCTGAGCGGGAACAAAGGGAATGGAGTCCTTGGGCAACTTGTCGAAATAGCGACGCACCTCGGCGGGAGTGGATGTTATCTTTGAAGTGAGATTACGTTGAACTTGCGATATACGAGTGCGGTTTTTCACCATTTCCATCAGCGCTTCGCGCATGGCATTGATGGGTTTGTGGAAAACCTGCTCAACTTTTTCAGCTGACCCGAGATTGTTGATATAATAATTGATTTGGGCATCGACCTGTGAAATCACCATATTATCAGCTACTTCTACAGTATCGAGGTCAGCCTGATGCAGATAAAGCTTCTCTATGGCAAGTTGCTCGGGTATAATGCAATAAGGGTCACCTTTGAGATCGGTTTTCTCATAAAGGGCATTCTGATACGCCTCCTCAATTTCCGATTTCCAGATAGGCTGGTCACCTACCACCCATGCAACCTCTTCCACCACATTGTCGGTCGCAGCGGTCATGTAGGCCATACCGAGGGCGACAAATGAGGAAGCGACAAGTATATTCTTGAATTTCATATTGATTTTTACGTAAAAATTTCCTCCAAAGTTACGAAAATATTCTCAAGCTCACTCGCTTATTAAGATTTTATAACGCATCACCGGCCGTTTTCATAAACAAGCACGCGTCGCCGTAGCTGAGAAATCGGTAATCTGCCGTGAGAGCATGACGGTAAGCCTCTCGCCATGAGTCGCCGATTAGGGCGCTCACAAGCAGAAGGAGCGTGGAGCGCGGTTGATGAAAATTAGTGATCATTCCGTCAATCATCCGGTAATTATATCCCGGTGCTATAATGAGGCGCGTATTGGCTACAAAAGTATTTGACCTGATACTATCGAGATACTTCACAAGCACTTCCATAGCCTCTTTGCGGGTAAGATTAGGATGAGTTTCAGCATAGCTGTACCATTGCGGAAGCTCGGGAATTTCCTTGACTTCGGGATGTTGACTTAGGAAGCAACCGAGTTGGTACAGACTTTCAAGCGTGCGCACGGAGGTTGTACCAACAGCGATTACCGGTCTTTCAGTTTCGGCAAGTTCTTCAATCAGACTACGCTCTACGGCAATGAACTCGGAGTGCATCTCGTGCTCACCTATTGTGTCAGACTTCACCGGCTGAAACGTTCCGGCTCCCACGTGTAATGTCACCTCACGGGTATCTATTCCACGACTCCGGCACTCATCAAGCAACTCGGGAGTAAAATGCAGTCCGGCTGTAGGGGCTGCGACCGAGCCCTCAATGTGGCTGAATACCGTCTGGTAATCAGTCGAATCGCTATCTTCGGTCGAGCGGTTGAGATACGGCGGGATAGGAATTTCACCGGCAGCGGCTATGATTTCGGAGAATGAAGTCATGGAGTCGTCCCATGAAAATTCTACTATCGACGCGTTTCCTTCCCGGCCTGTTCTATCCGCATTTAAAATCAATGACCTCTCTCCCACTCTTACATTCAAAGTAAGCGAGCCCTCTTTCCATTTCTTGGAATTGCCTACAAAGCATTTCCAACTTACCGGGCCCGTCGAAGCAAAATTCAAGGCATAGTCAGCGGGCGACACGGGTTCGAGACAAAATATTTCAATCAAGGCACCATCATGCTCGGCACCCTTGCGAAATCTCAGTCGGGCGTTGATTACGCGAGTGTTATTGTAAATCAGTAAAGAGTGCGGTCGAAGCAGGTCGGCAACCTCAGTGAAGATGTGGTCAGAAATCACACCCTTCACATCTCGATAGAGAAGTTTGCACCGATCTCTTCCCTTCAACGGGTGAAGGGCGATACGCTCCTGAGGAAGTGGATAATCGTATTCTTCTATAGATATATCTCCGGGATGGATCATCATGAAATGTGAGCAAGGGTGGAAATCGCACCTACAGGATCGGAGGCGTTAAACACAAAACTACCGGCAACAAGCACATCGGCACCGGCGGCAGCAAGACGAGCGGCTGTGTCGAGATTTACTCCGCCGTCCACCTCTATCTTCGTGTTAAGACCGCGGGCATCAATCATTTCTCGAAGACGACGCACTTTATCCACCGTACCTTCAATGAATTTCTGACCGCCGAACCCGGGATTAACTCCCATAAGGAGTACCATGTCGAGCTCGGGTAAGATCTCTTCAAGCATCACAAGCGGTGTGGCCGGATTAAGCGTTACGGCCGGTTTCATTCCGGCTTCTGTGATACGGTGAATTACACGGTTGAGATGCACGCAGGCTTCCTGATGTACATTCATAATCGTGGCACCGGCATCTCTCACCTGCGAAATAAATCTGATGGGATCCATCACCATCATGTGCACGTCGAGAGGCTTTTCAGCAATATCAGCAATGGCTTTTATCATGGGAAAACCAATCGAAATATTGGGGACAAACATACCGTCCATCACGTCCACATGAATCATTGTCGCCTCGCTGCGATTGATGATTTCCACAGCCTTGCCGAGACGGGTAAAGTCGGCGGCTAATAATGAGGGTGATACTTCCATTATTCAGCAGTTTTTGTAGTTTCTTTATGAGGCTTAAACGCATTCCACGCTATAAAACCTACGGCGATTACACCTATTGCTATACCTGCATAAGTGAGATAAGTATTGTATTTTTCCACGGCTTCATAGAGCTGGGCGCGGGGCACCATCGTACCGAGCCAGTAGCCGAGTGCCGCAAGCACTATATTCCACACCATAGCTCCAAGACCTGTGAAAATCACGAACTTTCCCACATTCATGCGGGCGAGTCCGGCGGGGATGGAGATGAGCTGCCTTACTGCCGGAATCAATCGGCCGACGAATGTAGAGATGGCACCATGCTTGTCAAAATACTCCTCGGCGTGTTCTACTTTGGCTTGATTGATAAGGCATGCATGGCCTATTCGGCTGTTGGCAAACGAATACACAATCGGGCGCCCTATCCACATTGACAGGAAGTAATTGATAAGTGCTCCAATTATAGCGCCGGCAGTAGCGAGCAAAACTATAAAATAGATGTTTACCTCGTGGCTCGTGCAAGCAAGATATGCAGCCGGGGGCACTATCACTTCCGAGGGAAAGGGAATGAAAGAACTCTCGATAATCATGAGTCCCAACACCAGTAGATACACCGTAGTGGCATCGGCCTTGAAAAACTCGGCCATGATACCTGCGGGATCAAATATTGCAAGCGTTATAAAATCAAGCATATAGTATCAATTATTCGTATTGATAAGCCTTAACGATACCGTTACGGCAGTGCAAAGGTAAGGAGAATTACCGACAATTCCTATATTTGCGCCCGCTTCATTTTAAAATGCCCGCGTGGCGCAACATCTCGGCGTAGTATTCTGCTTTCTTTTCGAGCTTAAGAGGATATGCACGGCTCGTCGAGGGCATTCGCCATATCTCAGTGCCGGTAGCGGAGGTGACATAAGTTCCCATCTTAGGCACATCGGTGCCGGTGAGCGAGGCAATTACTCCGGCAGCTTTTTCACCAGTTGTGGCCACGGTGTGACAATCGGGCATTTTGCTTAAGAGCCCGTCAAGGTCAACCGGCTCCACGATTTCAAGAAATTTGTCGGACGCGTTACCCATGAGCCGGCGCACTTTATATCCGGTATCATTCATTGCGATGCGGTGCTCGATGAGCAGGCGCTTTATGGCTTCGAGGTCAAATTTCTTCGTGCCGGGAAGGGCCAAAGCATTGCGGTCGCCCATGAATATCAGTGCCATCATAGGCCAGAAATCATTTGTGGGATTGGGATAATAAAAGTCCATGCTCCACCTCTTGGGCTGAGGGGGAAATGTACCCATAATCAGAATCCTTGAATCAGGCTGATAAAACGGCGGCCAGGGATGAGTCTCTATTTCAGGAGCTTTTTCTGTGATATCTTCCATGCTATACCAACAAACACGCTGACAAAAAAGTTACGGTCGGAACCGATTTTTTCAATCCGTTACCGACCGTAAAATACTGTTCTAACAGGAAATTATTCCTTGATACGCTCTACGTAGCTACCATCGCGGGTATCTACCTTGATCTTATCGCCGATATTTACGAAGAGGGGCACGCGTACTTCGGCACCGGTCTCTACGGTAGCGGGCTTGAGGGTATTAGTGGCGGTGTCGCCCTTGATACCGGGCTCAGTGTAGGTAACTTCAAGCACTACGCTGGTGGGCATCTCGCAAGTGAGCACGGTGTCAGATGCAGCGTGAACCATAGCTTCGCAGATGTCACCGTCCTTGAGGAACTGTACACCTTCGATGCTCTCGCCGGGGAGGATTACCTCTTCCCAAGTCTCGGTGTGGAGGAAGTGGTAGCCCATATCATCCTTGTAAGAATACTGGTAAGGACGACGCTCGATGCGTACCTCATTAACCTTTACACCTGAGTTCCAGGTCTTGTCGAGGATGCGGCCGGTTTTTACATTTTTAAGTTTGGTGCGTACGAAAGCCGGACCTTTACCGGGCTTAACGTGAAGGAATTCTACGATGAAGAAATAGTTGCCGTCGATGTCGAGGCACATTCCGTTTTTAAAATCAGCAGTAGTTGCCATGTAGTGTTATTTTAAATCTTTGAAATTAAGCAAAATAAATGAAGCGCCGAAACGCGGTGCAAATTTACTAATTATTTTTCTCTTTTACAAATCCAATTTCTCACTTGTAATCGGGAATCTCGTCGGGGTGAAACACTATTGATTTCTCTACCGGTGATGTGGCCATGAAGTAGCCGAGACACATATCACCCGTGAACATTGCAGGTCCGTTGCTGTCGTTTTGCAGCGCTTCGAGATAGTCATACATTTCCTTGGAAATTTTCGACACCGAGCAAGTAACCACGTCCCCGTCGAAAAGCACATCCTCGTCATCTTCTTCATCAGTGTCGCGGCGGGAAGTCATCGCGGTAAATGTAATCACTCCGTCAAGGGCTCCTCTATCGTCGGTCTGTGTCCAGCGATAGATTTCCCCGTTACGGAATAGTTTGACCCAATAGCAATCGCCGGTTGCCTGATTTACGTCGGCAAACTTACACTGAAGTACAGCCACTTGATCGTATGGCATTTTTATCCAGTTGAATTCGAGGCTCAGTATTTCCGTAGGACCATACATCTCAGTCTCGATTTCATATATGCTGCCATTTCTTTCAATTTTCAATCCGTAACTATGCCCTATGACACCATCGACCGGAGCTGTAAAGTATCCCGATTCGTCGGGTGAAAGAGTATAAGTTACGTCGGCAGTCAGGTCTCTCAATGTGATTTCGGCATCAGTCAATCGAGTAAGATCCATCGGCTCATCCATGGGCGTGGTCATGGTAAGACCTACTTTAATTCCATCGGGCAAAAGTGAGCCTTCGATGACCGGAATGGGCGGGATGTCATGGTACTTGAAATCGAGCTCCTTTTCGCATGAAGCGAGCATCGATCCGAGCAACAATATTAATATGTAGATGTGAAGTTTCATTCTGAATCAGAATTTGAGGGTATATGATACGGATGGAATAAGGCCATAGAGCGATCTCTGTACGGCACGGGTTCCCGAGGGTTTGTCGGGATCATCCTCGAAATACACTATATATGGGTTGTAACGGCAATACGTGTTATAGATACCGAAAGCCCACTCGTAGGTAAATTTCTTTCCAACGTGGGTATATTTCGCAGCGAGGTCAAGTCGATGGGTGGACGGAGCTGTATAAGAATTTCGAGCTGAATAGTAATAGCAAGTCTCACCTCCGATTTCATACTTCACGTCGGGCACAGTGAGCGGTTTGCCCGAAAGATATATCCATGAAGCCGACAGGTTCCAGCGGTCGTTGATGTGATATGTTCCTGATATGGTGAAATCATGCCTGCAGTCATTGGATGCCGCATACCACCGCCCGTCATTTATACCCGGTATCTGAGTCTCGGTTTTGGAAAGCGTATAGGAGATCCAGCCTGAAAGTTTGCCATAGTTCTTTCGTATCATAAACTCGGCACCGTAACTTCTGCCGCGCCCTCCTGAAATGATATTTTCAAGTACGATATCGGAAAACATTCCCTTGCCATCCTTGAAGTCATATACATTATTTATACGCTTATAATAACCTTCGACTGACCAGTCAAAATTTCCGCTCAGCGTCATACCGCTGTAACCTATCCCCCACTGACCGGCTCTTTCGGGCCTTACATCAGCCGAGGTAAGTGCGTAGCGGTCAAATGGAAATGACGTGGCGCTTGACCTTATTGCGTGAAGGTTTTGCGATACTGAGGCATAACCTATCTTTATGTTATGCTGCCGGTTAAGATTATACTTCAAGCTAAGTCGGGGTTGAAGGTCGGTGTAAGACTTGTCGGCAAACTGATTATGAACGCCGGTGACAGAAATAAATTCATGAAAACCTCTTCCCGATAATACCGACGAAATATTAAACCTAAGTCCGGCTGACAGCTCAAATTTCTCCGCGAAACTCCCTGTATAGTCGAGCCACGCCGAGTTGACCCATAACGAACGTATCTCCCTCTCGCGCACATTACTCATATCCCATTCGCCTGACTTGACACGATACAACTCAGTGCGAAGACCGGCTTCGATAGAATGGTTGTCACTGAAGGCTACTTTAATTCGCTCGTTTAATGAGTATGATTTAATGAATGTGAGCATCTTCTGATCCATATTCATCATGTCCATGGTCATGCGCGGACTGTAATCAGTAAGAGATGCTGTAGTGGTGAACGACAGTCTGTCAGAGGGGCGTGCCACCCAGTTGACAGAGCCGCCAATGTTGCCCCAGTACAATCCCATTATGTGGCTGATTGCCATATTGTCGCGGCTTGCGAAGAACGATCCGTCAATAAGATGATGCGACGACGGGCGAAATCTTACCTTGGCAGTGACGTCGTAAAAGTTCATGATCGTGCTCCTGTATTGAGGCACCATCTGTAGGAACATATCTACGTAAGAGCGGCGGGCTGTGAGGGCAAATGAAAGTTTGTCCTTCACAATAGGTCCCTTAGCTTTCAGTTTGGCAGCCAGAATCCCCACGGTTATCGACCCGTGATAATGCTCCATATCTCCGGAGGCAAGAGTAGTCTCAAGCACCGATGATGTGGCCTCACCATACATGGCAGGCACCGGACCTTTGTAAAGCGTGGCACCTCCGAGAGCTTCATCATTGAAAGTGGAGAAGATTCCCATCACATGAGCCGGATTGTAGAGCGTGATTCCGTCAAGCATCACAAGGTTTTGCGCGGCATTACCTCCGCGCACTTCAAATCCGCCGCCACCCTCTCCCTCGGCTCTTACGCCGGGAAGCATGGCAAGTGATTTTATAATATCATTTTCACCGCCAAATGATGGTAAGTCAGCAAGACGCGACAGTTCAAGACGCTCGGCTCCAAGCCTCACATTATTAATGCGCTCGCGCGCGGAATTTCCCTGCACCACTACCTCAGTAAGCTGTAGTTCCTGCACCGTATCAACGGGCTCGGCTGCTTGAAGCACCGGCTGAGAAAGAAGAAGGGATGCTGAAAGGATTATCGACTTTACTGACATTGGAAATACAAGACGGTCTCTGGAAGGCTCACACCTTGCAGAGACCGGATATAAGACAATTTAATCAAAATGATATAGTCAACGGATTAGTTTCCACAGCCGCAGCCTTCGCCGCAACCGTCACCACATCCTTCACCGCAGTTGCCACCGCAACCGCCGCAAGAGGGGTGCACATCTTCCTGAGTGGCATCACGTACAAGTTCAATTTTGCCCTTGAATACGAGATCCTTGCCCACGAGGGGATGGTTGAAATCCATTTTTACTTTATCATCAGTTACTTCGAGCACCTTGCCGTTGATGCGGAAGCCGTCACCGGTCATCATAGGCACGTAGGCACCGGGGAATATCATCGAAGTGTCAAACTTACCGTCGACCACGAAGATATTCTTGTCAAGTTCCACCACATCATCAGGGTTATAAGGGAAACCCTCGGCAGCAGGAACCTTCACGGTGAACTCCTGACCCTGCTCAAGACCTTCAAGAGCAGCCTCAAGAGGCTTGATGACACCCGGAGTCACTCCGTAAACTATGCGCTCGGGGGCATCAGCCTCCACGCGGTGTACAAGCGCTTCAGTTCCATCCTCGCCTACTTCATAAAGATCGTAGGTGAGTTCGACAAATTTACCGGGAATAATCTTTTCCATAATTCAATCAGTTAAAATGTTAACCGCGATTTACTCGGCATCAGCGGTAACGCCGGCGAGTTCCGGATCGATCATGATGCGGCCGCAATACTCGCAGACGATGATCTTCTTGTGCATCTTGATCTCCATCTGCTTCTGCGGGGGGATGCGGTTGAAGCAACCACCGCAGGCATTACGCTGCACGTAAACCACACCGAGACCGTTGCGGGCATTCTTGCGGATGCGCTTGAAAGCCTGAAGTGTACGCTCGTCGATTTTGGGTTCGAGAGCCTTGGCCTGTTCGCGCAGACGCTCTTCGTCCTGCTTGGTCTCCGAAACGATTTCTTCAAGTTCGGCACGCTTTTCATTAAGCACGTGCAGATGATCGTCAAGTGTTTCCTGAGTAGCGGCGATCTCGCGCTGCTTGTTTTCAGTTACGCGACCGTATTCGAGGATATGCTTCTCGGAGAGCTCGATCTCAAGAGTCTGGAACTCTATCTCCTTAGATAACAAATCAAACTCGCGATTGTTGCGAACGTTATCGAGCTGCTGCTTGTAAGTTTCAATTTTGGCCTGCGAATCCTGAATTTTGTTCTTCTCCTCGGCAGTCTTGCGACGGAGTTCTTCGATTTCGCGGGTATAGTTTTCGATGCGGGTGCGGAGACCTTCGATGTTATCCTCAAGGTCACGCACTTCGAGGGGCAGCTCACCGCGGATAGTCTTGATGCGGTCGATCTGCGAAAGGATAGTCTGGAGTTCATAGAGTGCTTTGAGGCGCGACTCTACGCTCATAGTCTGATCAGCTTTGGTTTGCTCAGTGGCCATATTCTATATGATTTTATTTTGTTGGCTTATTGATAAGTGATTGAGTTGGTCTCGGCAGCCGAGATTCTGACTGCAAAGTTAGGAAATTTTTTTGAAATAATCCGTGATAATAATATAGTGGTGCATTTTTCGCTTTCGTAGTGACCTGTGTCGATTACAAGAATCTTGTCGCGGAAGTCCACAAAATCGTGATAACGCACGTCGCTGGTGATGTAAGCCTGAGCTCCGGCCGCTATTGCCGCGGGGATAAATTCGCCACCCGACCCTCCGCAGAGAGCCACTCGGCTTATGGGCATTGCGTCGGCATGAGGTGTAGTGCGTAAGATTGGAGAGCCATACACTTCTTTCACGCGGCTTATAAGTGAAGCTGCAGAAAGTGGCGCAGGTAGATCACCCGTAGCCCCGAGTCCCGTCACAGTATCGTCGGCTTCGATTCTATAGATGTCGATAGCCGGCTCTTCGTAAGGATGAGCCTTGCGTATAGCCTTTTCCACAGCCCGCTTCAGCTGAGAAGGAACCACGGTCTCGATCTTCACCTCTACCACCCGAGAAACTTCATCCTTACTGCCTATGAATGGGTTGCTCCCGTCAAGAGGACGGAATGAACCCTCTCCCGCAATAGTAAAGCCGCAACTGTCATAGTTGCCTATATGCCCGGCGCCGGCTTCATGCATTGCCCGCTCTACAGCTTCTGCATTTTCACGCGGCACATATACTGCTATCTTGTACACAGCATCTTTGCGCGGAGCTAATGGCGTGATATTGATCAAGCCTAAAGCTTCCGCCAGATAATGTGATACACCGGCAGATGCATTGTCGAGTGAAGTGTGGGCGGAGTAAACTGATATTCCACTCTGAATAAGCCGTATCGACATGCGCTCGGCAGGTGTAGCGCCGGTAAGTCGCTTCAGCGGGCGGAAAATGAGCGGGTGGTGGGAAATGATAAGATTGCAACCTGTCGAGATGGCTTCGTCAATGACGGCATCGGTCACATCTACGCATACCATCACTCCCGTACAGGGATCAGATTCAGGCTGAGCGCAAATCTGACGGCCGGTATTATCCCACGACTCCTGGAGACCGGGGTGAACCTCGGCCTCCAGAGCGGTGATTATTTCATTAAGCGACGGAGTCACTTTTCTTCGTCGAGATTTAAAGCAATCTGAAGTTCGTCAAGCTGCTCCTGATCGATAGTTGACGGTGCGTCGATCATCATATCGCGACCTGAATTATTCTTGGGGAAGGCAATAACGTCGCGTATCGAATCAAGACCTGCAAGAATCGACACGAAGCGGTCAAAGCCGAAAGCAAGACCACCGTGAGGGGGTGCTCCGTATTTGAACGCATTCATCAGGAAGCCAAACTTATACTGTGCGTCTTCTTCCGAGAGGCCGAGCAGGCGGAACATCTTGTCCTGAAGACCGGCTTCATGTATACGTATCGAACCGCCACCGAGCTCGTTGCCGTTCACTACCATGTCATAGGCAGTAGCGCGCACCTCGCCGGTTGCAGTCTCAAGTTTGTCAATATCCTCGGGATTGGGAGCGGTAAATGGATGGTGCATAGCATAGTAGCGCTGAGTCTCGTCGTCCCACTCAAAGAGAGGGAAGTCTACAACCCACAGACATGAGAACTTCTGCGGATCGCGGAGACCCAGACGATTACCCATCTCAAGACGGAGCTCATTGAGCTGCTTACGGGTCTTCATAGTAGGACCGGCGAGTATAAGAATCAGGTCACCGGGCTTTGCATTGCAGCGCTCGGCCCATGCACGCAGTTCGTCGTCAGTATAAAATTTAGATACCGAGCTCTTGATTTCACCGTTTTCTTCTATTTTCACCCACATCATGCCCTTGGCACCTACCTGCGGACGCTTCACGAAGTCAGTGAGCTGATCAAGCTGCTTTCGGGTATAACCGGCACATCCGGGGGCGCAGATGGCACCTACATATTCAGCGTCGTCCATCACCGAGAAGCCTTTGCCTTCGGTAAGATCCTTAAGCTCCACAAACTTCATACCGAAGCGGGTGTCGGGCTTATCCGAACCGTAATATTTCATCGCATCAGCCCATGTCATGCGGGCGAAAGGCTCGGTGAAATCTATGTCTTTCACATACTTGAATATATGCTTTACGAGTCCTTCAAACATATTCAGCACATCCTCCTGCTCTACAAACGACATCTCGCAGTCGATCTGAGTAAACTCAGGCTGACGGTCGGCACGCAGGTCTTCGTCGCGGAAGCACTTCACAATCTGGAAGTAACGGTCAAACCCGCTCACCATGAGAAGCTGCTTGAAAGTCTGGGGCGACTGAGGTAGAGCGTAGAACTGACCCGGATTCATGCGCGAAGGCACCACGAAGTCACGTGCTCCCTCGGGGGTCGACTTGATGAGAACGGGCGTCTCCACTTCGAGGAAGCCCTTGGAATCAAGATAGCGACGAATCTCGAAAGCCATGCGGTGACGGAGCTCAAGATTAGAGCGCACGCAGTTGCGACGGAGGTCAAGATAGCGGTATTTCATTCTCAGGTCATCACCGCCGTCGGTATCATCCTCGATAGTGAAGGGAGGCACCTCGCTGCGGTTAAGCACATTGAGATCCGAGGCGATGATTTCGATGTCGCCCGTAGGAAGATTGGCATTTTTGCTTGAGCGCTCGCTCACCTTACCGGTGATCTGCACCACATATTCGCGACCGAGCTTATTGGCCTTGTCGCAAAGTTCGGCATCAACCTCATTGTTAAACACTACTTGAGTCAGTCCGTAACGGTCACGGATGTCGACAAATGTCATGCCGCCCATCTTGCGGGCACGCTGCACCCAGCCGGCAATAGTCACTTCTTTGCCGACGTCGCTCAGGCGGAGTTCTCCGCAGGTATTTGTTCTGAACATATATAATTGGCTATATACAGTTATGCTATTTCTTAACGAGATGCAAATTTACAAAGAAAAAACCAAATTAACGCAAAAAAAGTAAGGCCGTTTAAACTATTTTTGTTACTTTCGCCTGATAAAAATATTACCAAACCACAAAATAAAAATATTATGGACCACGTAAAAGTAAAAATCATAAATAAATCTCACCATCCTCTACCCTCTTACGCCACCCCGTCATCGGCCGGAATGGATGTGCGGGCGTTTCTTGATTCGCCTGTTACACTCGCTCCCATGCAGCGCGCTCTTATACCCACCGGACTCTACCTTCAGCTCCCTCACGGCTATGAATGTCAGTTGCGTCCCCGCAGCGGATTATCTCTTAAAAAGGGAATTACGCTGGTCAACACTCCCGGCACTGTCGATGCCGATTACCGCGGTGAAATAGGCATTATCGTGATTAACGTTTCCGACGAGCCCTTTGTGATCAACGACGGAGAGCGTATATGCCAGATGGTTATTAAGCAGTATTCCCATGTGACTTGGGATGAAGTTAAACGTATCGACACCACCGAGCGCGGCGACGGAGCTTTCGGCCACACCGGGGTGGATTAATGTTACTGAAAATGAAGAGACTCCCTTACATAATATTATTGTTCCTCCTGGCATTGACCTCCGCCGCCTCAGGTTGGTCAAAGGGAAAGAGCAAGAAAGATGTCGAAGCCGATATTCGCAAGGCTGACTACTTCTATCTCGAAGCGTTGCGCACCAAGGCATTGGGCAATGACGATGCGGCGTTTGACCTTCTCGACCGTGCCATCGCTCTCAATCCCGATGACGAGAATATCAAGCTCGAATACGCCAATTATAAACTCGCCCTGTCAAATGGCGACATGCGCGAAGCCAAGCTCGCCATTTTTGCCATAGGAGATTACTATCGGCTTCATCCTGATGATTATTATACTGCCATTTCCTACGCTTTCCTTCTCGAAAAAATAGGTTACTTCGGCACGGCTCGCGAAGTACTTACCAATCTGCACTACCGTTACCCCGACAAGATTGACCTAACTTTCCGCTTAGCCGACTTCCTGACTACTCACGGCGATTCGGTTGCAAGAGCTGAGGCCCTGAAAATGTTTGACACCATCGAGGAAGCCAACGGACTGGATTTTGCCGTTGCGACCAAGAAGATGCAACTTTATCGCCTTAACGATGATACAACGGCTGTAATCAACGAAGCCACGCGTCTTTACCGCACTAACCCTTCCGAACCGGAATATAATATTTTCATGGGACAGGTCTACTCCATCTTCCAGGAGAATGATTCGGCCCTTGCATTTCTCAACCGCTCGATAGAGCTCGACCCGTCAAACGGACTGTCATACTACTCCCTTGCAAACTATTACCTCGGCCAAGGTGATACGATCTCTTACAACCGTGAAATACGCAAGGCACTTTCGCATGACAATCTTGACTTCGCCAACAAGATGTCGATACTACAGTCGTTTGTTCAGGATGCCTATAACGCCGAGCAGCTCGACACTCTTCTTTCAACCATGGTTGAGCTCCATCCCCATGAAAGCGCTATCCATGAGGCTTATGCGTCGACTCTCGTGGGTGAAAAGAAATATGTAAAAGCCGCTGAAGAGATGCAGCTTGCTCTTGACCTTGACCCTGACAATGAAAACGGTTGGCGATTGCTTGCTTCTCTGTACTTCCAGAATGATGATCTTGACAAGGCTAAGGCTGCTCTTGAAAAAGCTCGTCATTTCTTCCCTGAAAACGCCCAGTTTCCCGTGCAGCTCGGGGCTCTTTATTCCGAGAAAAAAGAATATGAAAAAGCCGAGAAATACCTTGATGAGGCCGAGGCCCTTGCCGACGGCAATGTGGAAAACCTGAGCGACATTTATACGATGAGAGCCAACATTTTAATTGCCTGCGGTGACACCATAGCCGCTACGGAGCAATATGACAAGGCTATAAAACTGAATCCCGAGAATATTTCGTCGATGAATAATTATGCCTATCATCTCGCGTGCATTGACCGTGATCTCCCTAAGGCGCTTTCCATGGCTGAAAAGGTGATAGAGGCGGAACCTGACAATGCTTCGTGGCTCGATACTTATGCCTGGGTCCTTTTCAAGATGAAGAATTACGAAAAGGCTCTTGAGTATATCGACAAAGCTCTCGATGCTGAAGGTGCCGACAAGTCTGCTGAAGTGTATGAACATGCAGGCGACATATATTTTATGAACGCGCGACCCGACGAGGCGCTTGATTTCTGGAAAAAGGCGCTTGAGCTTTCGCCTGACAGTGAATTGCTGCAACGAAAGGTGAAGCAGAAAACATTTTTCTTTAAGTGACCATGATACGAAAAGTTTTCCCCTATATAATTGCATTTGCTTTAATTGTTGCAGCGCTGTGTACCACAGGTTGCCGCTCCTCGCGCTCGTCGGCGGGCAGTAAGATGTCGGCCTCGGGCTCTCCTCGTGAACGTATGGAGGCACTTGCCGCTTCGTATGCAAGCACTCCGCTCGGATCGGTTTCTGTACCCGTGACAGTGGAAATCACGTCAGCGGCTCGTGCTAAAATTTCGGGAAATCTCTATATCGCTTCGTCGCAATACATATATTTCTCGGCTCGCTTCCTCGGTATTGAAGTGGGTACGGTAATGATTACGCCTGACTCTATCTATGGAAAGATTAAACCGGGAAAGATGTATCTTGCCGAACCGGTTTCGGCTCTTACCTCAGTGCTCCCGGTCACGCTCGATCAGATTCAGGGTTTGATCATGGGTCGAATCGCTATACCCGGTTATGCTCAGATAGACAAAGAAGCTATCAAAAATTGCCGCTTTAATCAGGCAACTGAGGAGTGGAGCGTGACCCCTACCCGCCTGCCTTCAAGTTTTGACATGACTTACGTAATGAGCTCGTCGGATAATACGATAAGCCAACTGATTGCACGTGTCAAAGGCAGAGCTGATGTGACTATGGACATGAGCGATTACTCAGTTACCGCAATAGGTAATGTGCCGAAATACCTTAGCATTGATGCGATGGTCGGAGAGAAATCGTTAGGAGTAAATCTGGAATACAATCTGTCGCGTCTGCGCTCTGATGTGGCTATTGATAAATCATGGTCTGTACCACGCGGTTACACTCGCGTTAGCGCATCGCAGGTAATCAAGGCATTAAGTAATCTGTAAGACATGACACATCATTTTAACTTCCGCCGACTCCTGATCATTGCTGCAGCTGCTCTTATGTGTGTGGCCGGAAGTGATATGGCATGGTCTCAGAAGAAGAAGAAATCAGCCAGGAAATCCACCGGTATCGAAGCCGTATCGGCCGAGAAGAAGAAAAATGAGCAAAGCATGCGCAACACTTCAGCTCAGATTGAAGCAAAGAAAGCTGAAATCAATCGCCAGTTGTCACGGCTTAATAACCTCACGGCTGAAATTGACGAAAACCGCCGTACACTCGACCGCCTTGCCGTGGTAAGCGACTCCATCTCACGACTTGCCGGTATCACCTCTGATTCTGTCACTTTGCTGGCTCAACAGGTGGAAAGTCTGCGCAAGTCTTACGTCGAGTCCCTTCGCCGTCTTCAGCCCTACGATCGTAGCCGCACAGCTATGTCATTCATTTTCTCGTCAAAAGACTTTGTTACGCTCCAGCGCCGACTTCGTTATCTGAAGCAGTTTTCTCAGTGGCGACAGCGACGAGCCGAGGCAATTTCAACTGCTCTTGATTCACTTGAATCAAAGCGTAACCATCTTGCCGCGCTTGAGCAGAAATCCACTGCCCTACTCAATCGCACAGCTGATGAACAGTCGCGCCTCGATGCTAACCGTAAAGGAGCTGAGGAAATTGTAGCGTTATTACGAAAGGATGAAAAATCACTCCGCGCGGTGCTCGAACAGCAGAAGCGTCAGGCCCGACTCCTTGATCAGCGGCTTGACAAACTCATAGCCGAGGAGCAAGCCCGCATTGCCCGCGAGCAGGAAGCTGAGCGAAAGCGCAAGGCTGAAGCCGAGAAAACTAAAGGTTTAAGTAAGTCATCACCCGCCACTTCCACTCCGGCAAAGTCTTCTAAGCCCACCCCTGCTGCTTCTGCAACAGAGAAGCCTTCGATGACTGAATCATCAAAGGAAGAAAACCTTGGAGGAACATTTGCGCAAAACAAGGGCAAACTACCCTTCCCCATTTCGGGTAAATATCGCATCATAAGTAAATTCGGTCGCCAGCCCCATCCTTCTCTCCCGAAAGTTGAGATAGAAAACTCGGGTATCGACATTGAGACATCGGCCGGTGCAGCGGCCCGCGCTGTATTTGAAGGAAAAGTCTCGGCCATATTTAAGGAAGACGGCTATAACTCAATCGTCATGGTGCGCCATGGTAGCTATATTACCATCTATGCAGGAATCGACGATGTAAGCGTGAAAAACGGTGAGAAGGTGAAAGCCGGCCAGACCATAGGTAAGGTCAACGTAGATGCCTCACGCGGAATACCGGTGCTTCACTTTGAGATAAGAAACGAGCGTAATAAGCTCAATCCTTCCCAGTGGCTGAGCCATTGATGATTGCCTCAGCTCGGGCAAGCGCGTCAGCGGTGAATCCTCCTTTGGATAGCTTCTCGGCTACGGCAAATGCTTTCTCGCGCATCTTTGCGTAATCTTCTGCGGAAATTTTGGCAAGTACATCAGGAATTTCTCTGAGTGAAGAGACAGCGATTCCCGCTCCGAGAGATGTCACTACATCGGCCAGTGCAGCCTTATCCAATATAATCACAGGTATTCCGGCGCGGAGATACATTGAAGTTTTGTGAGGAGCGTTGTAGCGAAGATACTCGCCGAGCGGTCCGGCACCTTCATCAAGCGAATCGCCGTACCATACTATTCCGAAGTCACCTTCGGCCTCACCTATGAGTGTGTCGGAATCAACCCGGCCCATTGCTTTGATATTGGCGGGTGAGTTTTGCTCCACTCCATTACCGTAAAGTATCAGGTCAACATCTTTACATTCATCGGCAAGTGCATAGATCCAGCCGTTGGCCTTGCGCGAGCAGTTACCGGCAAACATGAGCCGCGGCTTTTTCCCGATTTCAGGCTTGACCCTGCGCGCTTTATGGGTAGAAAGATAATCAAAGAGATTCAGAACGACCATGTCAGTGGTAACACCATGTTCTTTCAACCAATCACGCATAGCTTCAGAATGAACTATGACCACACTTGAACGGTTTAGTCGGGCCACTTCCTCTTCTACCGTCAACTTCTTGCGACGGAAACTTCCGAGATCATGTATCAAAGTCACCACCTTTGCGCCGCGTTTCACGGCTTTATCCACCACATAGTCATAATACTTTTTCAGTGGATACTGGACTACGACAATATCGCCGGCATCGAGGCGCGAAACACCGAGCATTACACTTGCGAGAGTCTTGAAGTAAGCCACAAGCGAGTTGGTGCTTCTGCTTTGCTTCAATCCGGCGTTGACATAACCGTTCTCAGTAAGTATTTGCTCTATATCAGTCTTAGCCTTATCACCGGCAGTATTTATATGGCGGTAATTCTTTGAAATAAATCTCTTCATTTTTTGTAGTTTAATCTTGATGGAAGAGTTTTAAAACCTGAGCTATAATCGGGGCCATGTCGTAATACTTGTACTCGGCCAGACGACCACCGAATATCACGCGAGTTTCGGCATCGGCAAGTGCTTTATATTGTTCATACCCAGCCTGATTGCGCGCGTCATTTACGGGATAGAAAGGCTCCATGCCGTCGTGCCACTCGGTAGAGTATTCGCGCGAAATCACGGTGCGGGGATTGGCATACACAGCGTCGCCAAAAGTCTCAAAGTGCTTGTGCTCTATCACGCGGGTATAAGGCACGTCGGCCGAGGTATAATTCACCACCGCATTTCCCTGATAGTTAGGATTGTCGAGCGACTCGGTCTCGAAGCGCACGGTGCGGTATTCGAGTTTGCCGAAGCGGTAGCCGTAAAACTCATCAATCTTACCCGTGAACACAATCTTGTCGGCCACCCCTTCCCAGTGCTCGCGGTCAGCGAAGAAATCAGCTTCGAGCTTCACGTCCACACCGTCGAGAAGACCGTCGATCAATCGGTTATAGCCGCCGACGGGTATTCCCTGATAGAGGTCGTTGAAATAATTGTTGTCAAAGGTAAGTCGCACCGGCAAGCGGCGGATGATAAACGACGGCAGTTCATCACACTTCCTACCCCACTGCTTCTCGGTATATCCTTTGATAAGCTGCTCGTATATATCGCGTCCTATAAGAGTAAGCGCCTGCTCTTCAAGGTTACGTGGCTCGGTCACGCCCTCAGCTACCATGCGCTCCACAGCCTCGCGGCGCTGCTCGTCGAGCTTAGCCTGAGCCTCAGCCGGTGTCTTCACGCCCCACATCTGATAAAATGTGTTCATGTTAAACGGCAGATTGTAAAGCCGTCCGTCAGGAGCCTGAGCCACAGGACAGTTGGTATAGCGGTTAAAGGGCACGATGTCGTTCACGAAATCCCACACGCGCTTGTCCGACGTATGGAAAATATGCGCGCCGTACTTATGCACGTTGATACCGTCGATCTCCTCGCAATATATATTACCGCCCGCATGATTGCGTTTGTCAATCACCAGGCAACGCTTACCCTGCTTCGTAGCCAAGTGAGCAAAAGTGGCGCCGAACAAGCCGGCGCCAACTATAAGAAAATCGTATTTTGCTGACATAAGTCTTACTTTACGAATTTGCTCCAGTCCACATTACGCATGTCACCGCTCGAAAGGAACTCGGTGTGGAATGCGAGTGAGGCCTGAAGAGTGTGGGGAGTCTGACCTGAAGTACCGAGCTTGAGATAATCGTTGAGCAGCTCACGATACATGGGGTGAGCGCAGTTGTTGATTATCTCATGCGCACGCTGCACGGGATCCTTACCACGGAGATCGGCGATACCCTGATCGGTAACGAGAATATCCACAGAGTGCTCTGAGTGATCGACGTGTGACACCATAGGCACGATGTTGCTGATCTTGCCTTCCTTGGTGATCGAGGGGCAAGAGAATATGGAGATATAAGCGTTGCGGGTAAAGTCGCCCGAACCGCCTATACCGTTCATCATCTTTGTACCGGTCACGTGAGTAGAATTGATGTTACCGAAGATGTCAGCTTCGAGGGCGGTGTTCATTGCAATCACACCGAGTCGGCGGATAACCTCGGGGCTATTTGAAATCTCTGCGGGGCGAATCACCACATGCTCCTTGAAGAAGTCGATATTGTCGATCACCTCGTCCTCGACTGCGTTGGAAACGGTAAGCGCGCAGGTACTGCCGAATTTGCAACGACCTTTCTTCATCAGGTCGATCACGGCATCCTGAATCACCTCGGTATACATTGCGAAGGGAGGTATTTCCTTAGCGTCGGCCAGACCGTAGAGCACGGCATTGGCCACATTGCCCACGCCTGACTGGATGGGGAGGAACGTAGAAGGAATGCGTCCGGCTTTCATCTCGTTGATAAGGAAAGTACATACGTTGGCACCAATCTTCATGGTGGTTTCGTCGAGCGTAGAGAAGGGCTTTACGCCTTCATAGTTATCGCTCATTACCACACCCACGATCTTCTCGGGGTCAAGCTTGAGCACGGGCGAACCTATGCGGTCGCTGGGCTTGAAGATGGGAATTTCGCCGCGGTTAGGGGGATCGAGGGGAAGATAGATGTCGTGAAGTCCGTAGAGCGAGTGACGGTACTTCTCGTTGAGTTCAATTATGATTTTCTTTGCACGGGAAGCATAAGTGGGCACATTGCCTACACCGGTACCTACCACCGCAGTGCCATCATCCTGAATATCCGAAACCTCGATTACAGCAATATCAAGGTCGCCATAGAAACCGTAACGCATCTTCTGGGCGAGCTCCGAAAGGTGGAGGTCAAAGTAGTGGGCATCGTGGGAGTTGATGCGCTTGCGCAGGTCGGGAAGATTCTGGTAAGGGGTGCGGATGCCTATAGCATTGGCGCGGGCAAGAGCGCCGTCGCAACGGTCAGAAGTTGACGCGCCCGAAAAGATATTGATTTTGAAGGGATGACCTTCCTCATGAAGCTTTTCGGCACGCTGAGCGAGAGCCTCGGTTACTACTTTGGGAGAACCGGGGGCGGTAAAACCGGAGAAGCCTACATTGTCGCCGTTCTTGAATATTTCAGCGGCTTCCTGTGGAGTCAAAATAGGAAATCTCATTGGTATGTGTTATTGGTAATGATTTATGTGATTGATTAGTCTTTAAATTTCGGAGTTATGATCTGAGCGTCGATAATAGCCTGACGCCAGCGGGCATAGTGAGCGGCAAGTTCTTCGTCGGTAGCAGTGGTGTCTACGCTGCTGATTTCATCAGAGGGCTCTTCGTGTGATACTGCACACTGCCCTTCCTCAAAGAGAGGCACAGGTACGGGGCTCGGTTGGGGCTTAGGTTCTGCTTTATATGCCTTAACCGAAGCTGTGTGAGGAGCGGAATTATATATATGACGCTTCCCCCGACGGTCAGCCTGACCTTCGGAAGACTTACGCTTATCCTTGTTTTTATGTCGATCTTCAAGCCACTTGGCCGCGATACCTATAATTATCGTGAGGATTATGGCTATTACATCTTCCATTTAGAATTATTTTTTGTAATTTTGCAGCAAAATTAGTCATTATCACGCTCAAAAACAAACTTCCGGTGGTAAAATTACCGTCGCACGCAGCGTGAAACATTACAAATTGCAATGCAGGACAACAAACATCTTTATATCGAGACCTACGGCTGCCAGATGAATGTGGCCGACAGCGAGGTCGTAGCTGCTATAATGGAGACAATAGGCTATGACGTAGTCGACGATATCGACAACGCTGATGCCGTGCTTCTTAACACTTGCTCGATACGCGACAACGCCGAGCTAAAAATCATATCCCGACTGGCGTTTCTCAATTCGCTCCGCCGCAAACGCGGGAAATCGCGCGGGCTCACTATAGGAGTGATAGGCTGCATGGCCGAGCGCGTCAAGGATGACCTTGTGACAAATCATGGCGTGGACCTCGTGGCCGGTCCTGATTCTTATCTCGACCTTCCCAACCTCTTCTCGGCAGTAGAAGCCGGCAACAAGGCTGTCAACGTAGATCTCTCCACTACCGAGACATACCGCGATGTGATACCGGTGAGAATAGGCGGTGCACTTGTGTCAGGGTTCGTAAGCATAATGCGCGGTTGCAACAATTTCTGCTCTTATTGCATAGTACCCTACACCCGTGGCCGCGAGCGCTCGCGCAGTATCGACAGTATTCTTAATGAAGTTGCTGACCTGCGCAAACGAGGCTATAAAGAGGTGACCCTCTTAGGTCAAAATGTCAATTCTTACAACTTCACTGATACTGAAGGCAATGTAATAGATTTTGCTTCGCTTCTCGCTCGGGTGGCCGAGGCTGCACCGGATATGCGCATACGCTTCACTACCTCTCACCCCAAGGATATGAGCGACGCTACTATCGACGTGATTGCTCGCTATCCCAATATATGCAACCATATCCACCTTCCCGTCCAGTCAGGCAGCAATAAGGTTCTCAAAGCTATGAATCGCAAGTATACCAGAGAGTGGTATCTTGACCGCATCAAGGCGATACGGGATAGAATACCCGACTGCGGTATCTCTACCGACCTTTTCACCGGTTTTCACGACGAGACTGAGGCGGATTTTCAGGAAACGCTTGACCTCATGCGAGAAGTGGGATTTGACTCAGCCTTCATGTTTAAGTACTCGGAGCGCCCGGGCACGCTTGCATCGCGTGAAATGCCCGACAACGTGCCGGAGGACGTGAAGATCGATCGCTTAAACCGCATGATTACGCTGCAAAATGACCTTTCACGCGAGAGCAACCGAAGGGACGTGGGTAAGGTTTTTGATGTGCTCGTGGAAGGAGTGGCTAAGCGTAGCAAGGAACAGATGGTGGGTCGCACCCAGCAAAATAAGTCGGTAGTCTTTCCGCGCGGCAATGCCAAAACCGGCGATACGGTTAAGGTGAAGATTATTGACTCATCTTCTGCTACACTCATCGGCGAATTAGTATGATCGACCATGACACATTACAATATTGTCATTAGCCCTGCCTACGAGTACCTCAGACCGCAGATTGAAGCTATAATCAAAGGCGATACACCCGCAGATGCTGAGGTAATTTACCGCGGTCGCAATATCCTTTACCGTACGAATCTCGGCGACGTGGATGCTGTGGTCAAGGACTTCAAGACTCCTAATCTCATTAACCGGTGGGTCTACACACGGTTGCGACAGAGCAAGGCTCAGCGCAGCTACCACAACGCTGTGAAAATGATCGAGGCGGGATTTCTTTCGCCTGAACCGATTGCCTACGGCGAGCAGAAAGTCAACGGTCAGCTCCGCCATAGCTATTATATATCGCGAAATCTTGAAGGTGCTTCAGAACTGCGCAACTGGAAAAATATTCCTGACATAGAGCATATTCTTCCTGCGTTTGCCGCTGAAATCCTTCGACTGCATCAGGCAGGAATATATCACCGTGATTTCTCTCCGGGCAATATTCTGTTCACCGGGAGTGCCGAAGAGGGATATAAGTTTCACTACGTGGATCTTAACCGCATAAATTTTGACGAACATAACCCTGATGTATTAAACCGCATGTTCCGCTCAATCCAGTGGCCTGATCTTGAAGAAACCAAGCATCTCGCTCGCCTTTATGCACAGGCCTCAGGCAAGGACGAGCAGGAAATGGAGAATATTGCAGAAAAGGAATACAACGGTTATAAGCGCAGTCTTGAGATACGCACCGCCCTAAAGAATCTTTTCAAAAAGAAGAAATAATACGAGGAAGTATCAATACCAGGTGATACCGCGGCTGATTGACGAGCGCTTGTCATACTTCACATCCGAGAGCATCGACGACTTCACTGCTATGTGGAAGTTGTAGCTCTTATACGGTCCTACCGGCACGAAACTTGCCGTCATCGTGAAGCAGTGAAGGTCACGCGAAATATTGCAGTTCATGTATGCAAGCTTATGTGTATCAAAGTTATAGCTCGCTGAAAATCCGAGATTCCAATTCTTCGTGGGGCGGATGTTACCCGAGAAGCTGAGATTTTGCGTGAAGCGCCCGTTATACTCCATCTTACGCGGATTAAACGTACCATAACCGTAACTTACGGAGTAGTTTACCGTCAAGCTCCATGGAAATTCCCACTTCATATATCCGTCGGGGCCTAACGTATTATCCTCGTCGTTATTCTGCGGCTCAGGTTGTTGGCCTGAGAAATCAGATGTTTCTTGCGCAAACGCCTGGTCTTCCGACGGCTGCTTCTTTTTATCGGTATCTTTTTTCTTGCGGAAGGTGTCGTTGTTAAATGTGTAGCTGAACGAGGTACCGGTGCTCGACAGGCGCCCCAGACCTTTACCTGCCTCAAGACGGGTGCGGTTTACGCGCACGGGATTACCCGAAGCATTGAGAGCGTAGGTATATACATCCCACGTGGCGTTGAGATTCAGGTTGAAGTTCTTGGTGAGACGGAGCAAAAGTGAAGTGTTGATATTACTCCAGTTGAGCGAGTCGGCTGCAAAGTTGTAGCTCTGCGACACTGTGAAATTCTCGATGAGCGAAATCTTCTTCTCGCCTATCGAATCATTATCCGATCGCACTTTCATCTCCACGTTATTGGCCAGCGATATCGACACCGAACCGTTTTTTCCCTGCCCCGGCACACCGAAGAGGGAATTGGGGAAGTAAGAATATGTGCGGGTCTGTACTTGGCCGTTAGCATCGGGATACTGATAATTGCCATAGTAGCCGAAGAACGATGAACCGAAATCGGGCGCGGCGTTAAACGAGATTGTGGGGGTGAACACGTGGCGTATCATCTTAACCTTGTCGCCAAGGAAAGGAAGAGGCTGATAGAAACCGTAGAGTTTGGTATCAAGAGAAACCGAGGCAGAGAAGTCCCATACATTATAAAATCCGTAAGTAGTATCAAGCACTTCGGCGGAAGCGTTGGGATCCCACTGCCGACGTACCTTGTTGGTGTACATGCGGTCAGTAAGCGAAACTGACGGGGTGATGTTGATATACTTCAAAACGTTGAAGGTAGCCGATATAGGGAGCGAGTGCTTCATACCGTTGCGCCAATCCTTAATAAGGCTCTTTTTCAGAAACTCATCCTGCTTGGAAGTAAGCGAGTTGCTGAACTGGCCCGAATAGCTTATCTTGATTTTCTCATACCACTTTTCGTCACCCACTCTTTTCTTGCGCTTGAAGGGATAGAGTTGCGACATGGTGACGGTCATGTTGGGAAACGATACCGAAAGTGTAGAGTCCTGCGTGCGCTGTGCGATGTTAGCGGTTGCAGAGACTGACCATTTTGAGCCCGGGAAGCGATATGTCATGTTCACCGTACTGCTCTTGGTATTTTCCGTAAACGCATTTGAATAATACGAGTTAAGGTCATTGCGGGTATATCCGCTCGTGGTGAAGTTGACGCTTGCCGATAGGGTCATATTAGGATTAGCCTTGGCATCCTGAGTGTGACTCCAGAGAATCTGGAAGTTGGTCATCTTGCTATAGTCAGGCATTCCCTTCTCGCCGTCAATGGTAGTCAGGTAGGAGAAATTGAAGTTACCGGAGTATTTGTAGCGTTTGTTGTAATTTGAAATCGCCGATATTCCCCACGAGCCTTTGGTATACAGTTCGCCTGTAAGTGCGACGTCAATATTATCATTGATCGCGAAATAGTAACCACCGTTGCGCAGATAGAAACCACGGTTGTAATCATCACCTACAGTGGGAATTATGATACCCGAAGAGTACTTTGAGGAAAACGGGAAGTAACCAAAAGGTAATGCGATAGGCAACGGCAAACCGGCAAGCACCATATACATAGGTCCGGTCACTACATCCTTGCCCGGACGGAGTTTGGCCTTGGTAAGCTGAAACCAGAAGTGCGGATCCTCGTGATCGTCGCAAGTGGTATATCGGGCATCCTGTGCAAAGAAAGTATTCTCGTCAATTTTCTTGGAGCGACCGCCGGTCACGTATCCCTCACCCTGCTGAGTAATTACATCGGTGATATAGCCGTAGCCTGTACCGAAATTATAGCTCATCGTCTTGGCCTGATAGCTCGTACCGTCCTCTTCAAATACAGGAGTACCCACTACTTCACCCACTGAGTCCACTGCGCCAACGGCATTTACCGTATTGTTTTTCAGGTCAATGCTCACCACCGCCGCGTCGAGCTTGATATTACCGTAGGTGACATTGCTCTCTCCATACATGTAAGCTGAATCGGTACCCACGAGCACCAGAGAGTCCTTTGATGAAAATTCTACCTTATTGTCAAGGTCAACTTTTGTTCTGACAATCCTTACACCCGATGGCGGCGGAGTGATACGGCGGCGGGAAAGCCCGAGCCGTGAGGAGTGAACGGGCGCTGTAGTATCCATCACAGCCGTATAAGGATCAACCTTGATAGAATCATGAGAGGCCACAGTGTCGGTCAATGCGGAATCGGGGGTGAGTGCAACGACTTTCGGTAGCGCGGTTTCTTCACCGTCTACTGTCGCACGACCGAATCCTGCAACGGATACAGCACTGAATATCAGCAATAATATTATATATATGTGAGAACTTCTCAAAACTGAAAATTTTACGGGCAACCTTGGCAGCCCACAAAAACAGCCACAAAGGTAGTTATTTCCCCTCAATTCTCAAAATGTGACTACTAAAGCTACATTTAAATAATGCAAAATTGCGAGAATTTTATTACCTTTGCGATGCCGATTATCGCGATGGTACGGCACATTTATCATCAATTCCACAAACCTGAATATGGAAAATGAAAATCTTGAACTGATTCTGGTAACCCTTGCAGGGCAGGATCACCCCGGTGTAACAGCCGCATTTACTGAAATTCTTGCACGCTATAATGCCGGAATCTTGGATATAGGTCAGGCCGACATTCATCATACACTCTCGTTAGGCATACTCATCAAGACTCATTCTGACGTGTCAGGCGACATAATGAAAGAGCTTCTTTTTAAAGCTTCGGAGCTCAACATCAACATCCGCTTCGCTCCCGTAAGCCTTGAGGAATATGAGCAGTGGGTGGGACGTCAGGGTAAGCACCGATGGATTATCACGCTGCTGGGCCGACGGTTGAAAGCAAGCCAGTTTGCCGACGTGTCGCAGGAGATTTTCAAGCAAGGTCTCAACATCGACGGCATTCAGCGATTGACCGGTCGCATGCCGTTGGGCGAAGAGGAGCAACCTCTCGCAAAGTCGTGTGTGGAGTTTTCAGTGCGCGGTACTCCTGTCAACTATGCTGAAATGCAGAAACGCTTCATGCAACTTTCGCAGGAAGAAGACTTTGACATTTCGGTTCAGGAAGATACCATGTATCGCAGGTGCCGTCGATTGATATGCTTCGATATGGATTCCACGCTTATAGAGACTGAGGTTATCGACGAGCTTGCCATACGTGCCGGTGTGGGCGATCAGGTTAAGGCTATTACCGAGCGGGCTATGCGCGGCGAGATAGATTTTTGCGAGAGCTTCAAGGAGCGAGTGGCATTGCTCAAAGGTCTTGACGAAAGCGTGATGCGCGAAATAGCTGAGAATCTGCCTATCACCGAAGGACTTGGCCGACTGATGGAGGTGCTTAAGCGCGCCGGTTTCAAGACCGCGATACTCTCGGGCGGATTTACATATTTTGGCAACTATCTCAAGCAGAAATTCGGTTTTGACTACGTATATGCCAATGAGCTTGAAATCGAAGACGGTAAGCTGACCGGTAATTACGTAGGCGATATTGTCGACGGCAAGCGCAAGGCCGAGCTCCTCCGTCTCATCGCTCAGGTGGAAAACGTAAATATAGCACAGACTA
>CAYZFG010000019.1:0-35439 GCA_964477665.1 uncultured Staphylococcus sp. | reverse complement strand
ACGGAGGATGTGCCATGGCAGACCGAGTTTTTCGAGCAGACCCTGCACGTGGTCTTTCATCTCTTCGAGAGCGGCATAAGAGTTTTCAGGCTTCTCGATGCGCACGATTTCCACCTTGTCAAACTGATGCAGGCGGTTCAATCCGCGCACGTCCTTACCGTAGCTGCCGGCCTCGCGGCGGAAACATGCCGAGTAGGCGCAGTTTTTCTTGGGAAGATCGTCGCCGGCGATGATCACGTCGCGATATATGTTGGTCACGGGCACCTCGGCGGTGGGGATGAGATAGAGACGGTCTTCGTTGATGAAATACATCTGACCTTCCTTGTCGGGGAGCTGACCCGTGCCGTAGCCTGATGCCTCGTTGACTACGTAAGGGGGCTGGATTTCGAGATAGCCTGCCTTGCCGGCCTCATCGAGGAAGAACTGGATGAGGGCGCGCTGCAGCTGTGCTCCCTTGCCTATATACACGGGGAAACCGGCACCGGTGATCTTCACACCGAGGTCAAAGTCGATAAGATTGTATTTCTTGGCGAGATCCCAGTGGCACAGCGCATCTTCGGGAAGCTCGGGCATGGGGCCACCGGTCTTCTCCACCACATTGTCGGCAGCGGTGCGGCCTTCGGGCACGGCAGCGCAGGGGATATTGGGCACGGTGAGAAGTAATTCGAGCGAGCGGCGCTCCACCTCGTCGAGGCGGTCAGCGATGCTCTTCTGCTCTTCTTTCAGGCGAGCCACCTCAGCCTTGGCCTGCTCAGCCTCGTCGCGCTTGCCTTCCTTCATGAGGCGGCCTATCGAGTCAGCATACTTCTTAAGCTCGGCGGCGCGGCCGTCATTATCGTGCTGGAGCGAGCGACGCTGAGCGTCGAGTTCCAGTATATTGTCTATCACCTCCTTGCCGTCAAAGCCCTTCACGGCAAGGCGCTCCACGATGTGAGCGGGATTTTCCTTGATTTGTTGCAGAGTAAGCATTGTGATATATTGAGATTAAGCGTTGAGGAGTTCCTTGACTTTCTTGGAGATAGCTGCGCCGTCGGCCTTGCCCGAGAGTTCCTTGGAAGCGATACCCATCACCTTGCCCATATCTTTCATCGACGTTGCGCCGGTGCGCTCGATGATCTGAGCCACCACGGCGGTAAGCTCCTCATCGGTAAGGGGTTTGGGGAGATATTCTTCGATTACGGCTGCTTCAGCAAGCTCATTGTCGCGCAGGTCCATGCGGTTTTGCTCATCATAGATCTGAGCTGTGGCACGACGCTGCTTAGCCATCTTGGCAAGGATTTTAAGAGCTTGAGCATCGGGCAGAGTGCCGTCGCTGCCCTCGGCAGTCTTGGCTTCGATAAACTCTTTCTTGATACCGCGCAAGGTTTCGAGACGCACCTTCTCGCGAGCAAGCATGGCCGCCTTGATATCGGCCGATATTCTGTCAAAAAGATCCATAGTTTCTTAGGTTGAGTATTTCAAACCGCAAAGATACTAAATTTTCCCGAATCCCCGCCATTTCATGCAGCGAATATTTTATAATCGCTAAATTAGCTACTTTAGCTATCATAGCTATTTAAGCCGTCAAGAATATAAAAAAATGTCAATTATACCATAACCCCGTTTTATCTCGGGAAAATTCACTATCTTTGTAGTTAATTTCTCTTATTAATGTAAGGAATCATGAAAATACGCCGCATATTATTACTCTTAACTATACTCGTCGGGGGGCTTTGCGCCAAGGCCGACGGACTTTTCCAATACCCCATAGTGCCCGACAGTATCTCCACACTTACCGGTAGATGTGACTATCAGGCTCGCCATTTCTGGGATTTCTGTGACCTCAAGAAGGTGTTTTCATCGCGCGCCCGCGTAGCCGAGGAATTCCGCGGGTATCTTGAGATACTCCAGCTTGCCACGCCTGACTCGGCTGTGGCTGCCGTGGAGACTTTCACCCGACGCCTCGAAAAGCAGCCTGCCGATCTGCTGTTTCTTGCCGAGATTGCCGAGGCTGAACTTTACAGCGACACTGCCAAGGTGTGGGCCGACGAGCTTTACATTCCGTTTGCTCAGGCCGTAGTCAACAACAAGAAAATCCAGAAGCCTTACAAAGCCCGCTTCCGCCAGCAGGCCGAGGTGCTTTCCAACTCGCTTCCCGGCCGCAAGATTCCGTCGATTCCCTATACCCGACCCGACGGATCGCAGGGCGATGTGGCGCTCGACTCGGCCCGAGTGGTATTGCTCTACATCAACGACCCTGACTGCTCGTCATGCCGCATGGCCCGCGTAAGGCTCTCAGGCGACGTGAATACCCGCGAGCTCATCAACGAGGGCGTGCTTAAAATTGTCGCCATCACCCCGGCCGACGCTGACGACAAGTGGCGCAGCGAGGTGGAAGGTTATCCCAAGGATTGGATCGTGGGTGCCGCGCCCGACATCGACATGTCGCTCGACCTGCGCGGAGACATGCCCGTATTCTATATCCTCGACAAGAACGGCAAAATCCGCTTCAAGCATCTCGACATCGATCAGGTGCTCGACATAATGCGTCAGCTTAAGAAAAGATAATCATTCAGTCACCCCATAATCCCCCACTCTGACATGAACGGCTTAATCCACTCGACAGTCAATTTCTATCTCAACACCATCGGCCGCAGCTACCCCAACATGGGACGGTTGTTTCTCCGCCTCTTTGTGGGCGTGATGATGATGCAGTTTGGCATCCGCCACCTGGTCAACTTCAATGAACTGTGTGTCGACTTCCCCACGGTGCTCAACATGTCGCCCATGTGCTCGCTCATCATCATGATTGTGATCGAGCTGGGGTGCTCGCTTCTAATCATGGTGGGATTTCTCACGCGCATGAGTGTGATACCGCCCATAGTGGCCATGATCGCCGCCGAGTATTACATACTCCACGACATGATACCCAATCTCCCGGCCTACGGCCTCGACAGCACTGACCCCGGCTATCTGCCCATCATGTTTTTAGGCATATACCTGTTTCTGCTCATCGTGGGACCCGGCAAGATTTCGCTCGACTATTTCATCTCCCTCTATATAATCGACCGCCGCGGCAAGACTGAAGAAGAAGTCCTTGAAGAAGTATAAATGAAAGTAGCAGTATTGATATCAGGCGGAGTGGATAGTGCCGTAGCGGTGCATCAGCTCCTTGAGCAGGGTCACGACCTGCACCTGTTTTATATCCGTATAGGTCTCGATACCGACGAGGGCGATTGCTCGGCCGAAGAGGATATCGAGATGTGCCGCTTCATTGCCGAGCGCTACGGGCTGCCGTTTGACATCGTCTCGCTCCATCAGGAGTACTGGGACAATGTGATGGAATATGCGCTCCGCACCGTGCGCGAGGGCCTTACGCCGAACCCTGACATCATGTGCAACAAGATGATCAAGTTTGGATTCTTCGAGCAGCGCTGGGGCCATGAGTTTGACCGCACCGCCACCGGCCACTATGCCACCACGGTGGAGGGCGACGATGGCCTCGTGTATCTTGGCACGGCAGTTGACCTGGTGAAGGATCAGACTGACTTCCTCGCTCAGATTTCCTACGACCAGCTGTCACACCTGATGTTTCCCATCGGCTCCATGCCCAAGTCGCGCGTGAGGGAGATAGCCATAGAGACCCGTATGCCCAACGCTTACCGCCGTGACAGTCAGGGAATATGCTTCTTGGGCAAAATCAATTACAACGACTTCATCCGCCGCCACCTCGGCGAGCGCCCGGGCGCCATCGTGGAATTGGAGACAGGCCGCAAGATCGGCGAGCATCGCGGATTCTGGTTCCACACCATAGGCCAGCGCAAGGGTCTGGGCCTCTCGGGCGGCCCGTGGTACGTAGTGCGCAAGAATGTGCACGACAATGTCATCTACGTGTCGCGCGGATATGACACCGAGAAGCAATATGGCCACACGCTCCATCTTGCCGAGATGCACTGGATCACCCGCAATCCGTGGCCCGAAGCGTGTGAAAATGTGGAGATTACTTTCAAGAATCGCCACACCCCCGAGTTCATGCCCGCCACGCTCTCGCGCGTGCCCGGCACTGAAAGTGAGTATATCATCCAGTCGCCCGGAAGGGTTCAGGGCATCGCCCCGGGCCAGTTTGGCGTAATCTATAATCCCGAAAAAACCATCTGCTTAGGCAGTGGAGTGATTTCGGGCGGAAATATTAATTTGTAAATCAATCCTACTCTACCACATATATTATAATGGAACAACGAATAAGATTGAAAGTCCTCGGGCTCTCCTACAGCCAGATTCAGCAAGGCGCCTACGCCCTGATACTGGCGCAGGTCAACGGCCCCTACCGCATCCCCGTGGTGATAGGCCCGGCCGAGGCACAGTCTATAGCCATGAGCATGGAAAGCATCAAGCCTCCACGCCCCATGACCCACGACCTCTTCGTATCGTTTGCCCACACGTTTGGCGTCAAGCTCAAGGAGGCGTTCATCTACAAGTTTGAGGACGGGATTTTCTCCTGCGAACTTACGTTTACCGACGGCGAGCGTACCGTAGCGATCGACTCCCGCACCAGCGACGGCATCGCCATAGCCATGCGCACCGGCGCCCCCATCTACACCACTCAGGAAATAGTCAATGAGACCGGTTTTCTCCTCGAAGTAGAGGGCGAGAATCGCGGCGATGGTGAAGGCGACGATGATGATGACGACGACACCGGATTTGACAGCTATGATGATGACGAAGAGGAGGATGATGATATTCTCTCAGAGGAAGTTGAGGAGGAGGAATCATCTTACACCCGCGAGCCCAAGCTCGAAAACTACGCCATCGAGGAGCTCGAACGCACCATCGCCCGCCTGACCGAGCGCGAGGAGTATGAGGAAGCTGCCCGAGTTATGGCTATCCTCAAGCGCAAGCGCGAGCAACGCGACGGCGAGTCATCAACCCCGCAACCTTAAAATCTCATAATACCACCTTTCAACTGTTTATTCCGCTATGAATGATTCAAATACGTTTCAGATAAAGGCCAGGCTCACGGTGATGAACTTCCTGGAGTTTGCCATCTGGGGTGCATATCTTATCTCGATGGGTATGTATCTGGCCAATCACGGACTGGGCAACTACGTGTTCTGGTTCTACACCGCTCAGGGTATCGTGTCGATATTCATGCCCGCGATTATCGGCATCATCGCTGACCGCTGGATTCCTGCGCAGAAGACTCTGAGCCTCTGCCAGTTGCTGGCCGGTATATTCATGATCGCCACGGGCTATGTAGCCTCGGTTTCGGGCGACCAATTACCCTTTGCACCGGTTTTCACACTCTACGCCATTTCGGTAGCCTTCTTCATGCCCACGATAGGCATGTCCAACTCCGTGGCATTCAACGTTCTGGAGCAAAACCGCCTTGACACAGTCAAGGCCTTCCCGCCCATACGTGTATTCGGCACGGTAGGTTTCATCGTGGCCGAACTTGCCGTGAACTTCATCTCGATAGGCGGCGTGGAGATTCAGCACAGCTACACGCAGTTTTACCTCTCAGGAGCGCTCAGCCTCGCTCTCGCGGCCTACTGTCTCACACTGCCCGACTGCCCCGTGAAGAAAGCCGAGAGCAAGTCGCTGGCCGACAGCCTGGGCGTGAAAGCCTTCGCGCTTTTCAAGCGTAAGGAGATGGCTATCTTCTTCATATTCTGCATGTTCCTGGGCGTTTCGCTCCAGATTACCAATAGCTACGGATCGAGCTACATATATCAGTTCAACAGTGTCCCCGGCTTCGAGGGTGGTTTCTGGGCAAAGAACCCCACGTTCCTCATCTCCATCTCTCAGTGCGCCGAGGCCGTGTGCATCCTGCTCATTCCGTTCTTCCTCAAGCGCTACGGCATCAAAGGGGTGATGCTCATAGCAATGTTTGCGTGGGTGCTCCGCTTCGGATTCTTCGCCATAGGCAACACTTCGCCCTCCGGCGTAGGCTTCCTCATCATGTCGTGCATAGTCTACGGTGTGGCCTTTGACTTCTTCAATGTCTCGGGCGGACTTTACGTGGACTCGCAGACACCACCGGCTCAGCGCAGCTCGGCTCAGGGTCTCTTCATGCTGATGACCAACGGTATCGGTGCCTCGCTCGGCACGCTCATCGCCGGTTCGGTCGTGGTCAACAATCTCGTATATGACCCTGCTATTCAGGACAATCCCGTGGCAATACTCCACGGCTGGCAGACGAGTTGGGCTATCTTTGCCGCCTATGCCCTCGTGATAGCCGTGCTTTTCATGCTCATATTCAAGGAGAAGCGTCAGGCCAAGCAGCCTGAAGTCACCGAGCAGGCCGCCCCTGACGGTTTTGTAGATGCTCCGGTAGAAAAGTAATCATCACACTCTCAGGCAATGATACAGTTTTACGCCCCCGAAATCGCTGATACGCTCCGGCTTCCCGAGAGCGACTCGGCTCATGCCGTAAGGGTGCTCCGCATGAAGGCCGGCGACCCGCTGCAGGTCATCGACGGCCGCGGCAATGTGTATCAGTGCCGCCTCACCGAGGCTCACTCCAAGCGTGCCGCCGTGGAGATACTTTCGTGTGACCCGCAGCCACTCCCGTGGTCGCAGCAGATAGCTGTCGCCGTGGCTCCCACCAAGCACCTTGACCGCATGGAGTGGATGGTGGAGAAGCTCACCGAGATAGGCGTCAACCGCATCATTCCCATGCTTTGCGCCCGCTCCGAGCGCAAGGAAATCAAGACCGAACGGTTGGAAAAGATAGCCGTTTCAGCCATGAAGCAGTCGCTCAAAGCCACCCTCCCGGTGATCGACGAGATGACTCCTATCAGCAAGATAATCAACGGCTTTGACGGTTACACCAAGGCTGTGGCCTATTGCGACGATGCCGTGGGGCGCACTGACTTCACATCGCTCTATCGTCCCTGCCGCGACACGATAATCCTCATAGGCCCCGAGGGTGATTTCTCCCCGGCCGAAATTGAAGCCACGCTCAAGGCCGGATTCACAGCCGTGACCTTGGGGGAAAATCGCCTCCGCACCGAGACGGCCGCTCTCTATGCCGTATCGGCCTGCCATATCATAGATCAGATCAACCACATTAATATATAAGATATATCAATGGATTTCAAGTTTGAAAACTACAGTTCACAGCCCATGTTTTTCCTCCTCGCAGGTCCCTGCGTGATCGAGGGTGAAGAAATGGCAATGAACATCGCCGAGACTATCGTCAAGCTCACTTCGGAATACAATATTCCTTACGTATTCAAGGGCTCTTACCGCAAGGCCAACCGCTCACGCCTCGACTCCTTTACCGGCATAGGCGACCATGAGGCCCTGAGGATTCTCGCTAAGGTGCGCAAGGAATTCGGCGTGCCCGTCGTAACCGATATCCACTCGCCCGAGGAGGCTGCTATGGCCGCCGAGTATGTCGACGTGCTCCAGATTCCCGCTTTCCTCTGCCGCCAGACCGACCTTCTACTTGCCGCCGCCCGCACAGGTCGCGCCGTCAATATCAAGAAGGGACAATTTCTTTCGCCCGAGGCCATGACATTCGCCATCGACAAGGTGCGCGACGCAGGCAACGATAATGTAGCCGTCACCGAGCGCGGCGTATCGTTTGGCTATCAAGACCTTATCGTAGACTACCGCGGTATTCCAGAGATGCAGAAATTCGGCGTACCCGTGATACTCGACGCCACTCACTCGCTCCAGCAGCCTAATCAGCCCAAGGGAGTGACCGGCGGTAGACCTGACCTCATCGACACCATAGCCCGCGCAGGTATAGCCGTGGGTGTGGACGGTCTTTTCATCGAAACTCATCCCGAGCCTTCCAAGGCCAAGAGCGACGGCGCCAATATGCTTCCGCTCGACCGTCTGCCCCGACTGCTGAAGCAGCTCGTGGAAATACGCCGAGTAGTCAACAATTTCTAATCCCTTCTCCCACCAATCATTACATCACAATGAAACTTTTCCACCGCATCATTATACCCGGTATGCTCCTATGCGCCACCGCGTTAGGCGCAAGCGCACAGGTCGAGACCGATCCTTTCTCCGAAGCCCTGATGAAGGCTTACACCAGCGTGCTCAATGAGGATCCCCATGACTGGGAGGCGCTCTTCCGCCGCGCCAACGAGTATTACCGCCGCGATGATTACGTCAAGGCGCTGGCCGACATCGACTTGGCTATCAAGTATATACCTGAGACTGAACCGGATATGCGCGCTCAGGCTTATCAGCTCCGCGGCAATATCCAGATGATGAGCCACCGTTACGAAAAGGCTCTGGCCGACTATAACGAAGTGCTCACCCTCATTCCCGGCGACTATGCCACGATATATCAGCGCGCCACGGCTCTTTACAATCTTGAGCGTTACCCTGAGGCCAAGACTGATTTCAAGATTCTTCAGCAGATGAACTCGCGCAGTCTTGAGGCAGTGTTTGGTCTGGCCCGTATAGCCGTGAAGGAAAACAATCTCGGTACTGCCAACGAGCTTATCGACGAAGCCCTCACCCTCTCGCCCAACAATAGCGAAGTATACATGCGGCGCGCCGACGTGCATACTATGATGGGCAATCCTCAGGGCGCCGTGGATGATTATATCATGGCCATATCGACCGACGAGCAGAATACCGGCCGCGCCCTTGCTCACCTTGTGCAGCTCTCGCGTGCTGACTATCCGGTGGTTATCGCCGGACTCTCCAACGCGATACGTCAGGCTCCGCAAAACGGCATGTTCTACTACATCCGCGCAATGATAGCCCAAGGCCACTGCAACTACATGGCAGCCATCGACGATTACAACAAAATTATCGAGGGTCACCTCGACTCTTACCCCGGCATCAACGCCGCGCTGGCCGAGTGCTACTACGCTCTGGGCGAGTATGAAAAAGCTATGCTCAATGCTGACTATGCCGTGGGTGCCGCGCCTGATAATGTGGACTACAACGTATTGAAATCCAAGATTCTCCTTGCCCTCAACGAGGCCGACAATGCTCTTACCGCCGCCGATAAAGCTGTGGAGATTGACCCCGAATCCAACCCCGCCCTCATCGCCCGCGCCAACGCTCTCATCGCTCTCAAGAATTACACCGAGGCATCAGTGGCTCTGAGCGAAGCAGCAATGAACAATCCCGAAGACCCCGAGCTGTATATTATCCGCGGCTGGGTGCTCGAAAAGTTCCGCAACAATGCCAAGAACGGCCGCGCAAGCTACGAGCGAGTGCTCGACATGGACTACGATTTCGACAATGTAAGGTCGCTGCGCGGTTTCGCCCTCCTTGCCCTCGACCGGGCCGACGACGGCCGCCGCTGGATGAACAGGATTCTCACCTCTACCGAGGATTATGACGGCCTGACCAACTACTACGGAGCCTGCTTCTTCGCATGGGACGGCAATCTCGACAAGGCATTTGCCTGCATGGAGAAGTCGCTCGAAAAGGGCTATGCCAATTTCCACGCGTGGACCCGCGCCGAGGATGCCAACCTCAACGTAGCACCCCTGCGTAAAGACCCGCGTTTCAGCGCACTGCTCTCAAAATATTCCCGCATTTTCAAATAAGTATCTGACGCATGAAATCCCACGGAGCCGACGAACTAAGCCGCCTGTACCTGAAGGACACGGCTTTTCAAAACCTCATGCAGCGACGCATATTCAATGTGCTGCTCATCGCCTCGCCCTACGATGCCTTTATGATGGAGGAGGATGGACGAGTGGAGGAGCAACTCTACTTTGAATACGTGGCGCTCAACCTTTCGTCGCCGCCCCGCGTAACACGCGTCACCGATACTGAGGAGGCTCTTAAGAAGCTGTCCGCCACCAAGTTTGACCTCGTAATCACGATGCCGGGTATCGACATCAGCGAGACCTTTACCGGCGCGCGTGCCATCAAGGTGCTCTACCCTGACCTTCCTATCGTGGTGCTCACGCCCTTTTCCAAGGAGGTCTCGCGCCGCCTCGCCGCTGAGGATTTCACCGGTATCGACTATGTGTTCAGTTGGCTCGGCAACGTAGGCCTGCTGCTGGCAATCATCAAGCTCCTTGAGGACAAGATGAATGCCGAGAACGACATCAACGAGGTGGGCGTGCAGATGATTCTCTTGGTGGAGGACTCGGTGAGATTCTACTCGTCGGTGCTCCCGCAGGTCTACAAGTTTCTCCTTGCCCAGTCGCGCGAGTTCTCGACTGAAGCGCTCAACGAGCACGAGCAGATGCTGCGAATGCGCGGCCGCCCAAAGGTGATGCTCGCCCGCGACTATGAGGAGGCCATGCGTCTCTACGACCGCTATCACGACCACATTTTGGGCGTGATTACCGATGTGTCGTTCAACCACGACGGGCGCAAGGATCCCAAGGCCGGCATCAAACTCGCCCGCGAGCTGCGCGAGCGCGACCCCTATCTGCCCATCATCATAGAGTCGTCAGAGAAATCCAATGCTCCTGACGTGGCCGAACTCGGCTGCACGTTTATCGACAAGAATTCCAAGAAATTTCCCGTCGACCTCGGCCGCGCCATTACCGACAATTTCGGTTTCGGCGACTTCGTGATACGCAATCCTGAGACGGGCGAGGAAATATTCCGTCTGAAGTCACTCAAAGACCTTCAAAATCACATCTTTGACATCCCGGCCGAGTCGCTTTACTGGCACGCTTCGTTCAACGATATTTCGCGCTGGCTCTACAGCCGCGCCATGTTTCCCATCGCCGAGCTTATCAAGCGTCACCGCTTCAAGTCGCTCGAAGATGCTCCGGAGGCCCGCAAGTTTTTCTTCGACCTCATCGTCAAGTATCGCAAGATGAAAAACCGCGGCGTGGTGGCCGTGTTCCGCAAGGATCGCTTCGACCATTACTCCAACTTTGCCCGCATAGGCGAGGGCTCGCTCGGCGGCAAGGGTCGCGGCCTGGCTTTCATCGACTCGATTATCAAGAAAAATCCCGTGTGTGACGATTTCGATGGCCTCACCATCACTATCCCGCGCACGGTGGTATTGTGTACCGACATTTTCGATGAGTTCATGTCGGCCAACAATCTCTATCCCATCGCTTTATCCGATGCCGACGACTCCGTAATCCTTGAGCACTTCCTCAAGGCCAAGCTCCCCATTACTATCAAGGAGGATCTGCTGGCACTATTTGAGGTAGTGGACCGTCCGCTGGCCATCCGCTCCTCGTCGCTCCTCGAAGACTCTCACTATCAGCCGTTTGCCGGCATCTATTCTACCTATATGGTGCCCAAGCTCGCTGACCCCGCCAAGATGCTCAGCGTGGTTACGGATGCTATCAAGAGTGTGTATGCATCAGTGTATTACGCTGATTCCAAGGCTTATATGACCGCCACCTCCAATGTAATCGATCAGGAGAAGATGGCCGTAATCATTCAGGAAGTGGTGGGTAAGGATGTGGATGGATATTACTTCCCTTCATTTTCCGGCGTGGGTCGATCGCTCAACTATTATCCCATCAACGATGAGCGTCCCGAGGACGGAGTGGTGGAAATAGCCGTGGGCTTGGGCAAATACATAGTAGATGGCGGTGTGGGACTCCGCTTCTCGCCGCGTCACCCCGACAATGTGCTCCAGACCTCAGAGATTCAGCTCGCCCTGCGCGACACACAGACTCGTCTCTATGCCCTTGACACAAAGAATGTTCCGGAAGATTTCAAGATCGACGACAGCTTTAACCTCGCCCGCCTGAAGGTGCAGGACGTAGCCATGAAGGGCGCGCTCCGCTACATGGTGTCGACCTACGATTTCCGCGACAATGTGCTTCGCGACTACGAGAGCGGCGACGGTCGACGCGTGGTCACGTTCAACAATATCCTGCGCCACAAGGTGCTCCCCGTAGCCGATGCGCTCGACTTCATGCTCACCACGGGCCAGCGCGCCATGTCGCGCCCGGTGGAGATAGAGTTTGCCGGCATGATCGACGAAAACGAGCGCGGCAAGGGGCGCCTCTACTGGCTCCAGATACGCCCCATCGTAGAGCGTAAGGACTCGGTGGACCCGCATCTGATGGAGACTCCCCCTGATAAGCTGCTGCTCAAATCCACGACGGCACTGGGCCACGGGACGTTTGAAAATGTGCGATCGGTCGTATATGTTCGCCCCGATTGCTTTTCTTCGACAAATAATTCACTGATTGCACGTGAAATTGAAAAAATAAATCGTAACTTTACAGCTCATGGAGAAAACTACATCCTGATAGGTCCCGGCCGCTGGGGGTCGTCGGACACGGCGCTGGGTATTCCCGTGAAATGGCCCGCCATTTCCAATGCCCGTCTCATCGTGGAATCGTCGCTGCCCAACTACCGCATCGAGCCGAGTCAGGGTACACATTTCTTCCAGAATCTCACCTCCATGGGGGTGGGCTACTTCACGGTCGACACCGCCGCCGGCAAGGGTATCTACGACGTAGATTTCCTCGACAGTCTCCCGGCTGTCACGGAGACTGAACACGTGAGGGTAGTCACCCTTCCCGAACCTCTCGCCATAGGTATCGACGGCACAAAGGGCACGGGCGTGGTGGTGAAACCTGATATATCTAACCTTAAGTAAATGAACCTACAATGTCATTCTGGAACGGATTAAAGCAAGCTTTCGGATTCTCGTCGACCGAAGAAGAGGACGTGGATGAATATGATTCATCAGTGCCCACCTACGCTGTGGAGCGTCCTCAGGAAGAGACTGCGCCCGCTGCCGAGGCCGAGACTCATGCCGCGGCTCAGGCTGCGGCTCCCGCTCCCGCCGCTGCGCCTGCGGGTGATCTTCCCGGCGATATATTCGATGCCGTGATAGAGCTTTTCAACTCCACGATGCCCGAATTTGTGGCCAAGTCGCTCAACACCGAGGCTCAGCGAAAGTATATCTACGACCATATCAGCGCGTCGCTCCGTGCCCGCATGGCTGCCGCCGTGGCGGGACAGATTCCCGAGGAGCCCAAGCAGGAAGCCAAGGCTGATGACGAGGCTGCCAAGCTTCGCGAGGAGTTGCGCAAGCTCCGCTCTAATGCTGACCGCCAGAAGCGCGCCCTCACTGACCGCATCACCGATCTCGACCGTCGCCTCAATGAAGCAAAGGCCGAGAAAGAACGTATTCTCACCGCCCGCAAGTCACGCCTTGCAGCCGATTTCCCCGAGCTTGCCGAGAAGGATCAGACCATCGCCGGACTTAACGAGGAGGTGGCCGCACTCAAGACTCGTATCGAGGAGCTCGATGCCGAGATTGCTAATCAGCGTACCCTCAACGAGCAACTGGAACTGAAAGCTACCATGAGCGACCAAATGATCAACAGCCTTCAGGCCGAGACTTCACGCGCCCGCGAGGAGCTGGCCAAGGCCGAGGCTGACCTGAGCGTCGCAGCCGAGATTCAGGCCAAACTCGAACTTTTCGAGGAGGTCAAGGAGCGCAAGGATGCCAAGATTACCGAGCTCGCCGAAAAGGTGAAGCAGCTCACCGCCCAGCTCGAAAACACCCCCGCCCCGGCTCCCGCACCTGACACCAAGGCCACCGAGGAGGAGATACTACGCCTGCGCGACGAGAACGCCTCGCTCTCCCACACCATCGAGACCAATCTCTACAATCAGGCCAACTCCGAGATGAAGCTCCGGGCCGAAATCAAGCAGCTCCGCTCAGAGCTCGATAAGACGCTCGAAAAACTTCAGGCTGCCGAGTCAGCCCCGCGCCTTATCGACGAGCCCGCAGCGCCGGCCACACGCAAGCGCCGCGGCCGTCCCCGCAAGAGTCGCGAAGCTCTCGACGGTAATCTCGACAGCACTGACTGGCTCGATGTGCCTGAGAGTGCCCGTAAGTTTGACCCCGATTTCGGCTACCACGAGCCGCCCCGCACGGTGGTGCCTGAAAATGATGCCCAACTCTCTCTCTTCTAACGTATTCCATCATGAAAAAGATACTCACTACACTCGTTACCGTTGCCACACTGAGCCTCTCGGCGACGTCGGCCGTGAAGGTCGATGCCGACATGGAGCGCTACGTATATCCCGGCAACACTCCCGCTGCTCCTCCGGCCATGGCTTTCGAGGCCGACGGCACTACTTATCTCGCTTATAACCCCGATGAAAAGGCCATCAAGCGATTTGACCTCAAGACCGGCAAGGAGGTGGAGACCGTAATGGATCTCAACAACACCCGCAGCAATTCGCTCAAGAGCATCGACGGCTTTACGCTGAGCCCTGACGGGTCAAAGATACTGGTTCACACCGGCAAGGAGATGATATACCGCCGCTCGTTTACAGCTACTTACTACGTCTACGAGATACGCACCCGCATGCTCACTCCGCTATCTGACGATCATGCCTCGCAGCGCGCCCCGCTCTTCTCGCCCGACGGCCGTATGATAGCTTTCGTGGCCGCCGACAACAACATCTATCTTAAGAAACTCGACTACGGTACCGAGGTGGCTGTGACACGCGACGGCGCGGCCGGAATGGTGATCAACGGCGTGCCTGACTGGACTTACGAGGAGGAGTTTACCACGGATTGCTCCATGTCATGGGCGCCCGACAATCTCACCCTCTGCTATCTGAAATACAACGAGACCGACGTGCCGGCATGGTCGTTCCCGCTCTACGAAGGTTCGTGCCGCCCCATGACGCAATATGCCCTCTACCCCGGCACATATTCTTATAAATACCCCGTGGCCGGGCAGCCCAACTCTCTGGTCACGCTCCACAGCTACGACGTGGAGACACGCAAGACCAAGGACATCACTCTGCCGGGCAATGACATCGAGTACATTCCCCGCATGACCTACGCCTTTGACCCCGCCCGCGTGATCGTTACCACTCTCGACCGCGACCAGCGCCGCATGGAGCTTTTTGCCGTAAATCCCCGCTCAGGCGTTGCCAAGTCAATCTTCACCGAGACATCCGACGCATGGATTCCCTCTGTGTCTTACGAAAACCTCACCCTTACCCCCGACGGCTTCACCGTAATCTCTCCCCGCTCGGGATATAATCACCTCTACACTTACAATTACTCCGGAGCACTTACCCGCATCGTTACGTCGGGCGACTACAACGTGACCGCCTGCTACGGCTCTGCCGAGGGCACGGTGTATTATCAGTCGACTTCGGCCGGAGCCACCCACCGAGTGGTGGAGGCTGTAGATGTTAAAGGCAAGGTGACACGCCTCTCGCCCGACGAAGGTTGGGCTTCAGCTCGCTTCACCCCGTCGATGAACTACATGGTGCTCGACCACAGCACCGCCTCGGTGCCTCCCGTCTATACCCTCTGCACCAATAAGGGCAAGAGCGTGCGCACGCTCGAAGATAATGCCGCCTACGCTGCCCGATACACGTCGGTGCCTCAGAAGGAATTTATCACTGTACCCGGCGCCGACGGCACTCAGCTCAATGCTTATATCATCCGCCCGCAACACTTTGACCCCTCAAAGCGTTATCCCGTTATCATGAATCAGTATAGCGGACCGGAATCTCAGGAAGTGACATACCGCTGGCGCATGGATTGGCCACAGTATGCCGCCATGCAAGGCTATGTGGTGGTGTGTGTCGATCCCCGTGGCACGGGTGGTCGTGACCGCGCTTTCTCCACTTGCGTCTACAAGCAGCTTGGCCGCTACGAAGCCGCCGACCTCATCGCCGCCGCCCGCTACTTTGCCAAGCAGAGCTATGCCGATGCATCGCGCATGGGCATAACCGGCTGGAGCTACGGCGGGTATCAGACGCTCATGACCATCTCCACCCCCGGGTCTCCCTTCACCGCCGCCGTGGCGATAGCCCCCGTGACATCGTGGCGCTACTACGATACCGTCTATGCCGAGCGCTACATGCTCACCCCGGCTCAGAATTCCGAGGGCTACGACAGTTCGGCTCCCGTGTCGCACGTCTCAGAAATGAACATACCCCTGCTCATCATGCACGGCACGGCCGACGATAATGTGCATCTTTTCAATACCATGCAATATGTATCGCAGCTCCAGGCCTCAGGCCGCATGTGCGACATGTTCCTGTATCCCAATATGAATCACTCCATCAACGGATGCGACGCCCGTCTCAACGTCTACTCCAAGATGCTTGATTATTTCAACCGTAATATGTAATTGACGATATGAATTCATCCCGACAGAATCAAGACTTCCGCAATATAGTTTACTCACTGTGGCTCAACTGGACTCTTTCCACCGGTGCCGTAGCGCTTCCCATCCTGCTCTCGCTGTGGATACCCATGCCGTGGATTCCCATCCTCTCGCTGGTGCTCATGCTGGCACTTATGTCATATACCCGCGCCGCTTATGCAGCCAAGACCACGATGAGCTACACCCTCACGGCCATCATGGTCAACACCCTGCTCATATCGGCCATCATCATGGAGGGAATACTTATTGCTTACAGCCACGGCATTGTAGGTCAGTTCTTTGACAGTTCGGAGCTTAACGCCGATCTGCCATTCCTACCTGTGCTGATTTTCTGCCCGGTGATGCTGTGCGTGGCCTTCGTCTACCGTCTGCTCGGCAAGCGTACTTCGACGTTCCAGAAATGCGACGCGCTCTTCGGTTCTTACACCGAGCGCGGATTTGTGGGCGGAATCATCAAGGAAGAGAGCCGCTATCAGGTTTCGACCGTTATCGCCATGGGCATCGTGGCCACGGTGCTCGCCGTCATTTACTACTTCTGCTTTTACATCAATGTCAACATCAACTCGGCCGACGCGTTTTTCCTCTGCTGGTTCCCCTTCATAGGTTACATACTCGTGACTGCCTTCATGGGCACCCGCTATGTATCGCTCTGGGGGTATTATGCTCAGGACATGGAGGGAAACAATACCCGCATGGGCGAGAAGACCTGGCTCCGCTACCTTGTGATGTGCGACGACTCGATATATCTGGCCCGCAACGAGGAGTTTTTCGACATTCCGGGCATGGACAAGTTTGACACCCCGGCATCACTCTTCATCCCCTTCCGCGAGAAGACTTCAAAGAGCTATGCCACCGAGGTGTTTGCCCACCTGAGCTCGCTTACCGACGAGCAGTTTGTCGTCCGCTTCATGTACCACAGCCAGGAGGCCGAGGGATTGTCCAATACCGTACATTACATTGTAACCGTCAAGGAGCAGGAGACCATCGACAAGTCAGCCCTCCACGGCAAATGGTACACCATCTCGCAGCTCCAGCGCCTTATCTACAACCGCGATATAGCCCCCATCCTCGCCTCGGAAATCCACCGTCTCTATACTGTGGCTATGGCCTGGAAGACTTACGACCGCGACGGCAACCGCCTGTATAAGATCAAAAACTACCGCCCGCTCTTCCGCTTCAGCGGTATAGGCGACTGGGAGGTGGATTTCAACGATCCCCACTGGCTTCAGGTGGCTCGCTTCAATGAGGACAAGCCTTTCTTCCGCATCCGCCGCTGGATCAAACGCCTCACCGGAGGGGAATATTGATGGCCTGCTCCACCGTCATCATCACCGGCCCTACCGCTTCGGGCAAGACGGCGCGTGCCGTAGATGTGGCCCGCGCGCTCGGCGGCGAGATCATCAGTGCTGACTCGCGGCAGATATACCGCGGCATGGACCTCGGCACGGGCAAGGATCTTGACGAGTATGGCGAAATTCCTTATCATCTTATCGACATCCGGCCGGCCGGCTACAAGTATAATCTCTACGAGTTTCTTCGCGACTGCCGCGCGGCGGTTGCCGATATTCTGTCGCGTGGACGAGTGCCGGTAATTTGCGGCGGCACAGGGCTTTATGTGGAGTCGTATCTCAAAGGGCTCGCTCTCCATGAGGTGCCTGAGAATCCCGAGCTGCGGCGATCGCTTGCAGGGCTCTCGCTCGACGAACTCACCCGCCGGCTCGAAGCGATGAAGACACTCCACAATACCACCGATGTCGACACGGCCAAGCGTGCCATCCGCGCCATCGAAATTCAGCAATATTATCTCGACCACCCCGACGCAGCCCGCGATGCCGAGCCTCATCCCGTGGAAGATGCCCTCGTGATAGGCGTGGATATTGACCGCGAGGCCCGTCGCAGCCGTATTGCCGGCCGCCTTAAAGCCCGCCTCGACGCAGGGATGATCGACGAGGTGCGCCGCCTGATTGACAGCGGCGTAGCGCCCGATGATCTCATATATTACGGCCTTGAATATAAGTTCATTACCCTCTACGTGACGGGGCAGATCACCCGCAGCGAGATGGAAGAGGGGCTGTTGATAGCAATACATCAGTTTGCCAAGCGGCAGATGACATGGTTTCGCGGCATGGAGCACCGCGGATTTCCCATTCACTGGCTCCCTTACGACTTGCCCGCTGAGGAGTTTACCTCGCGCGTAGTAACACTGTTCCACTCATGAAATTTCTTGCGGGAGTTGTCCTCACATCACTGCTTGCGGTCATGCCTCATGGAGCGCAATCGGTGAAATATGACCTCCCCTCGGTGGCCGTCGACACTGTAATATCACTGCCGCTTCCGCAGTGTGACACGCCTCGCACCGTCACCCTTACGGCCCGCGCCGCGGCAGCAAAATCTTCATCGTCATGGGCGCTTCTCTTCCCTACCGCGACCGATACCATCACCGTCAGCCTCGACCTGCGTGCGGCGGGATATTTTGACCCGTTTGATCGCAGCGAGGCCACTGTAAGCGTGGCTGCCGGCGCCCGCAGCATAGGCGCTGTTACGGTCACTGACCGCCTCGCCACATCCCCGGGCGAATATAACACGCTTACCGTAAAGATTTCAGCTGACCGCATCAATGTTTCGGGCGGTCACCGCCACCTCGCCGCACTTCTCGACATCGCCAATCCCGGACTTGGAATCCCTTCGCAGGCTTTCTTACAAGCTAGCGGCAAGGTGGATATTGCATCAGCTTCGGCCTCGGTAATTCCGCTGCCCGAGACCGTAGCGGCGACTGCGTGGACCGAAGAGTCACTGCGCAACTATCTTTCAACCGCTCCCCTCGACTCGCTCGAAGGCTGCTGGGACTATCTCGACCGCAACACCACGCCGCGCCGTGCCCGCGAGGGTGGCCGCTACTCTCTTGCCATCGTAAAATCTCTCGACCGTCCCGACACCTACGACATCCTTTACCTCTCGGGAGCCGCCGTAAATGCTCCGCAGTGGCAACCCGCCATGCGCAAAGGGCGCCTCATCCCCACTGACTACATCGACCACTACGACCTCGAATGGATCGACGCCACATTCGTGCCCCGCACCGTCGACATCCACGCCTCCGTGGCCCAATCCTCCATCCTCACCCTGCGCTTCCCCCTTCTCCGCTCCTCCCTCCGCTTCACTAAAAGAAGCAATTAGCAATTAGCAATTAGTAATTAGCAATTAGTAATTAGCAATTAGTAATTAGCAATTAGCAATTAGCAATTAGCAATTAGTATTTTATCAAGCGTGACGGCTATGGAGCGGGGGTCGCTGACCCCCGCCGCAGCGACCTCGGCGATGACCACGGCGATGTAATCGGCTTGCCGCTTCGCATCGCGCACCATCCATAACAAAAATCGCCCGCGGCCGGATGGTCGCGGGCAATGATATGCGGAATGTGTTTTGGTCGATTAGCGAACGACTTTCTTCACGTCGTTGCCCTGACGGCGAATGAACACGCCGTTTTCGGGATTAGCTACGCGGATACCCTGAAGATTGAAGTACTCAACCTCAGCAGCTGCATCTACAGTCACATTTTCGATACCGGTAACGATAGGAGCCTTGAAGCTAACTGCTACAGGGGCGCTCTTGAGGTTCTTGGCGGGGTTGTAAGAGTAAACCTTAAGAGTACCGGCCTGGGGTACGGAGATCACACCGTCCTCAACCTTGGTGTAACCTGCGTGGAGGTCTTCCTCAGCGCGACGTACTTCAGCGGGAGCTGCGGGAGCGGGAGCTGCGGTGAAGTTGTAGTAGATCTCGTGATCATCGTCGGCAGCAACGGCAATTTCGATAGCGTTCTTGCCGTCATGGTCATACTCGGCACCATGTTCGAGAGTCACTTCACCCATCGAGAGCACGGGGCAAGCGGGAGTGTGGTGAGCGTCGATAACCTCAACCTCAACTACTACGCTGATGTCCTTATCCTGGTCAGTGTGGAGGTTCATGTCCATCTTGTTGAGCATGATGTGGTCAACGGTGAATACCACAGGAGCGGCATTGTCGGTAGAAGTGATTGCGGGAAGTTCGCCCTTGGCAAAAGTGTGGTTACCTACCTGAGTGAAGTAAGATTCCTCGGTGTCAGCACCGCTGTTGGCGAATGCATATACGGTAGCCTTGGCGATAGTCTTGCCTTCGGGAGCAGTGATAGAGTAAGTTACCTGAGTGAGCTCGGTGCCGGTAAGGCCCTTCATCTTGAAGGCAGCATAACCGGTATTATTTACAGTAATTGTATTCTTGGCATCGGTAGAGTTACCCTTACCGATCTTATTTGAACCGGTGCGAGCAAGAGTATAACCCTCAGCGTCGGTCATTGAAACTGCATTTTCAGTATACTGTACCACGTGGTTCTTGTAATCAACGCGGTCAGGATCCTTATTAGTTTCGATATAGCCGATACCCTGCATAGCAATGGTTGTCTGGATTGCATATAGAGTGTAAGTCTTCCCGGCTTCAAGATTCCAGATCGAAGCACAATTCATATAGTCATTTCCGTCAGCCTCACCAATAGTTTCACCGAGAACAAATTCATGATCCAAGATAGAGTGAATATCGTCTTGAGCAACAGCATAAACTGACTTGCCGTCTTTAGGTGACATACCGATATGGTGAGTTCGGATAATCTCATTAGCATCTACGTTATCAACCTCAGTTACTGACTGCTCAAGACCTTGACGGCGGTAGAACATTACGAGTTGCATATCAGCTTTAGCTGTTACAACGAGGGGGCTACTACCCGATTCTTCTGTACCCGTAAGATTATCTTCAGAGGGTGCTGCTTTGGCTCGACCGATCTGAACGGTTGCGGGGAAATGATAGCCAAGGAAGTCAGAACCGTAACTGGTATATTTAGCAGAATAAACTGTTTCGAGTTTTACAACTGCGTTATCCATTAATACACTAGCAGCAAGGTTTCCTGAAGTCTTTTCAGGTTTGTAAATATCATCAAGTTCGATCTTATCAACTTTCTCATATTCAACCCATGCATACTCGTCTTTCACATTGGTTTCAACGTTGATTGTGGTAAGAGCAACTGTAGTTTTATACTTCGCACCTTCAACATCACCATCATAAGTAGCAGAAATAATTGCAGTACCGATTACGCCTTCTTCAAGTGAGATTACACCATCAGCGCTCACCTTTGCTAATTCTTCATTGCTGGAAGAATAAGTAATAGGTAAATTTTCGTCATTTACTAGTACAGGCGAAGTGAACGAGTCACGAATCTTTAATGTTACAGATTCTTCATTCCACGAAATATTAGCATGTTCGCGAGTATCGCTCTTATCAACAAGTTCGCCACTGATTATCAGGTCACCGATGGTCCAGCCTTTATTTGTACCACCGGGCTTTCCGTAAAGATGCATTACCAGTTCGACTGCACCTTCAAAATCATTTTCATAAGATACAGGCTGAGTGGTAACGAAAGGAGATACACTACTCTTATCGGGTTGAAGACTCTTTATTACTTCCTCAGTTACAGAACCATTCTTAAATATTACGTCAATCAGGTGCACGTTTCCTGAGCCATCGGCTGCGCTGAAAAATGCCACACTTGTAGGCTTGAAAGAATACCCGTCGGGCACTGTGAACGCAAACGTAAGATCCTGACTGCCGTCAGTACGAGGTGAGGTATACTCTTTGGACTCAATCGGGCTGAAAAGAGTACCATGGCCTAAATCGTAATTTTTTACTGCACCAACTGTAAGGTTATTACCATGTGTTACGTCCTGAACTGTAATTTTATCATCAGAGCTTACACCACCGAGCTGATTGCTCGCGTCAGTAAGCGCCCATGAAATCGTTGTCTGCGCGTTCATGATACCTATGGACGCAGCAAAGACAGCAAATAGCGTAAAGATTTTTTTCATGTGAAAATTTTGGTTAAATTAAGGTATAGAAAGATTTTATTGTGTTATAAGCGTGAGATACAGCTACTTGCCAAGGGTAAGGTAAGGATTGGTAAGGACATGGCAAGCGCCTACGCGCGGACAAAGTTACAACGAATTTGTGTTAAAATCAGAAGATTTGACTTTATTTAACTATTTTTAATCCTAAGGCGGGGATTAGGACGATTGTGACCTTTAGGACGATTAGAACAAATAGGACAATGGGACCGGCGTAGACATTGTCCCAAGGGTCCGAAGGGTCCTAAAAGTCCCAATCGTCCTACCGGATGCTAAGTGGTAGGTAAAATTGTTGTTGTGTATGAGTGAAATTTGTTGTAAATTTGCAGTTCTAAACTGATGTATAACATTTACTGAACAGATATGGGATTTTTTGATTTCTTCAAGTCAAAAGAACAGAAAAAAGAGACGCTCGACAAGGGACTCGAAAAGACGCAACGCGGATTTTTCGACCGTCTCACCCGCGCGGTGGCCGGTAAGTCAAAGGTCGACGCTGAGGTGCTTGACAATCTTGAGGAGGTGTTTGTGACCAGCGACGTGGGCGTGGACACGACCCTGAAGATTATCGACCGCCTCGAAAAGCGCGTGGCACGCGATAAATATGTGAGTGCTTCCGAACTCAACTCACTGCTCTGCGAGGAGATAGCTGATCTTCTCGTGGAGAATGACCCCGCCACGGCGGCCGATGATGAATTTAAAGTACCCGAAGGCCACAAGCCCCACGTGATAATGGTGGTGGGCGTCAACGGCGCGGGCAAGACTACTACTATAGGCAAGCTCGCTGCACAATTTAAGGCTGCGGGCAACAAGGTATATCTCGGCGCCGCCGATACGTTCCGCGCCGCTGCCATAGAGCAGCTCGACGTGTGGGGCGAGCGTGCCGGTGTGCCGGTGGTGAAGCAGAAGATAGGCGCCGACCCTGCGTCGGTGGCTTTCGATACGCTCCAAAGCGCCGTGGCCAATGATGCCGACGTGGTGATAATCGACACCGCAGGGCGCCTCCACAACAAGAAGCACCTCATGGACGAGCTCACCAAGATACGCAACGTGATGCAGAAGATAGTACCCGGCGCGCCCCACGAAGTGCTCCTGGTGCTCGACGGCTCTACGGGTCAGAACGCATTTGAGCAAGCCCGCCAGTTTACAGCCGCCACGCAGGTCAACGGACTTGCTATCACCAAGCTCGACGGCACTGCCAAGGGCGGCGTGGTGATAGGCATCAGCGACCAGTTCCGCATCCCGGTGAAATACATCGGCTTAGGCGAGGGCATCGCTGACCTGCAGGTATTCAATAAGAAAGAATTTGTAAAATCCCTCTTCGGCGAAAAGTGAAGCGCATAAACGTCATTTCGTTAGGTTGCTCCAAAAATCTCGTGGACTCGGAGCGGCTGATGAGAATGCTTGAAAACGTGGGCTACGACGTGGTCCACGAGGCCGACGACACCCGCAAGGGCGACATCGTGGTCATCAACACCTGCGGCTTCATAGGCGACGCTAAGGAAGAGTCGATCAACGAGATACTCTCGCGCGTGGCACTCCGCGCCGAGGGTCGCATCGAAGCCGTCTACGTGATGGGCTGCCTCTCGGAGCGCTACGGCGACGAACTCCGCAAGGAGATACCCGAGGTCGACGGCTGGTATGGCAAGCACTCATGGCCTCAGCTGGTCACCGACCTCTCGCGCCGTCATCCCGCTTCGGCACCTTACGACCGCATCATCACTACCCCGCGCCACCACGCCTACCTGAAAATCTCGGAAGGTTGCAACCGCTTCTGCGCCTTCTGTGCCATACCGCTCATCACCGGCCGCCACCGCTCCCGCCCCATCGAGGAGATAGTGGAGGAGGTGAAGATGCTCGTGAAGCGCGGCGTGAAGGAGTTTAACGTCATAGCCCAGGAGCTCACTTATTACGGCATCGACCTCTACGGCGAGCGCCGCATAGCCGACCTCATCGACGCCATCGCAGCCGTCGACGGCGTGGAATGGATACGTCTCCACTACGCCTATCCCACCGATTTTCCCATGGAGATGCTCGACGCCATGGAGCGCACCCCCAAGGTGTGCCGCTACCTCGACATCGCCCTGCAACATATCTCTGACCGCGTGCTCACCAATATGCGCCGCCACATCACCGCTGCCGAGACCCGCAGCCTGCTTGCCGAAATACGTCGCCGGGTGCCCGGCATCAAGATCCGCACCACGCTCATGGTGGGATTTCCGGGAGAGGAAGAGGAGGATTTCGAACAGCTGATGGATTTCGTAAGAGAGCAACGGTTTGACCGCATGGGCGCTTTCGCTTACTGCGAGGAAGAAGATACCCGAGCCGCCGCCGACTTCGCCGACTCCATCCCTGCCGACGTGAAGCAATCACGCCTCGAACGCCTCATGGCCCTTCAGGAAGAAATTTCAGCCGAACTCATGGCCGAGCAGGTGGGCAAGCAAGTAAAGGTAATTATCGACCGCGAGGAGCCCGACTATTACGTGGGCCGCACTCAGTATGACTCCCCCGAAGTAGACCCCGAAGTGCTCGTGGAAAAGACCCGCAAGCTCCACACGGGCGACATGATAGAGGTGGAGGTCACCGATGCTCTCCCCTTCGAACTCATAGCCCGCCCTCTCCCAACCGAAACCGCTTGAATACAATGACATCCCGCAAGGAATACAACGATACGATAAGCCGCTGCGTGCGCCGCAACCTGCCATTCGTGCTCTACATGACGCCTGACTACGACGAGGTGATATTTTTCTCACAGCGTCCCGACGAGAGCAACGAGTGCCGGGCCGACCTGACCGACCCGCAGTGGAACGGCTTCTTCATCAACTTTTTCAACAACGACGAGCCTTACATCGCCGGCGTGGCCTACGACTATGACTACCACGAGACCGTGGCCGAGCTCGACTATCTTGAGAACGTCGACGGACTCTACATGCCCGCCGACGTCATCCCCTCGCTCAAGTCCACTACCCGTATGCAGCACGCCGCCGCCGTCAATATCGCCTCAAAGGAGGTGAGCCGCTACTCGGGCAAGGTGGTGATCTCGCAGATGACGGCCGTCACGAGCCGCCGCGACCTCGGCGAAGTGATGTGGGAGTATTTCGACATGTTTCCCTCCACGTTCCGCTTCCTGGTGTTCACCCCCGAGACCGGAATATGGCTCGGCGCCACGCCCGAACTCCTCGCCCGCTGCTTCCCCGAGCAGAAAGCCTTCCTTACCATGGCCTTGGCCGGTACAAAGCGCGCCGATGACCGTAGCGATTGGGACGAAAAAAATCTCCGCGAGCACTCCCTCGTGGTAAATCATATCACCGATGTGCTGGCCGCAACAGGGCTCATGACCGAGATAGCCCCCACCGAGGAACTGCTCTTCGGCCCCGTAAAGCACCTCTGCACCCATATCGTGGCCGAAGGGGATTATGACCCCGCCCGACTGCTCTACGACCTCAGCCCCACACCCGCCGTGGCCGGCTATCCCGAGCGCGAGCGTGCCGTAGCTCTCATTTCGCGCCTTGAGAAGCATCAGCGCTACTGCTACGCGGGATTCGTGGGCATAAAATCCGACGCCGACATCGAAGCCTACGTCAACCTCCGCTCCACGCTCGTGGTACCTTGCCTCATCGACGGCGAAGAGGCCTACATATATAATATATACTCCGGCGGAGGCATAATGCCGCAAAGCGACGCCGCCGAGGAGTGGGAGGAGGTGATGACCAAGATGTCGCCGCTCTACGGCATAGTCACCGGTGACAAGTCGACGCCTCGCCCCGACGAAATTAAAGAAAATATCACGTTCCCTGACTATGTATCGCGCAGGGATTTCCTAATGACCAACCGATATGTCAAGTAACAGACCCGGCTACCCCGCCCTCATCATAATAATAGCCATCGTAGTGCTGGCCGGATTGTCGCTGCTCCCGCTCAGCGAGTGGACCGGTGGCACGGTGAAGGAGTTTAACCTACTGGCCGACATCCTCCCCGAATCAGCGCTCGAAAACGACACCACCGCTACCGACGACGAAGCCGAGCCCGACATCGACCCCGAACTTCTTAAGGCTCAGGCCGAAGCCGAGACCGGACGCGTGGCCGTGACCACTGCCGCACCGTGCCCTGACAGCACCACCGCCGCTCTGCGCGGCACCTCGCCGTCGCTGGCCGGCATCATTGTTGAAAACGACACCCTCATCCCGGCCCCCAAGGCTTCAAAGGTGGGTGACCTCGTGGTGATAGAGGATTACACAGCCGGAGCCATGGGTCTGGCCAACCTTCGACGCACCCTCAGCGCCGGCGGCTTCGCCCGCATCGCACTCGTGGGCGACAGCTATATCGAGGGCGACATCTTCGCCCAGGACCTGCGCGAGAAGCTCCAGAGCGTCTACGGCGGTCAGGGCGTGGGATACGTCAACATGCACTCGGAGTTTCCCGGTTTCCGCCGCTCGGTGAAGCAGGGCGGCAGCGGCTGGAAAGCATTCTCGGCCATGAAGAAATGTGATTTCAACTATATGGGCCTCTCCGAGCAATATTTCATCGCCACTCCTCAGGCCACCTCCACCTATCAGGGCACCAAGGCTTATCCCCAGACTCAGAGCTGGAGCACGTCAAAATTCCTCTTCATAGCCCCTCAGGATGCCACAATCACTTACCGCACATCGGGCGAATGGGAAAGCCGTGACGTGCAGGGCGGTCAGGGCGTGCAGATTTTACAGGTTGACGGCACCACCACGCAATTTGATGTCAAGACCACATCATCTTCTCTCATAGGACTCGGCGTGTGGCTCGACGGCACCTCGGGAGTGGGAGTCGACTGCATGTCGTCGCGCGGATTCTCGGGTATCACACTCAGCAAGATCAACCGCACCCTCTGCTATGAAATGAGCCGCTGCGGCGTGGACTACAACCTTATAATACTCGAATTCGGTATCAACGCCATGAGCGCCAAGCAGCGCAACTACAGCGTATACTGCTCCCGCATGGTGGAGGTAATCAATCATGTAAGAAGCTGTTATCCCCGCGCCGACATCCTGCTTATGGGTATAGGCGACCGCGGCGAGAAGCGCGGCTCGGTCATCAAGTCGATGTCGACCGCCACCGCCATGATCGACGCCCAGCGCGAAGCCGCCCGCAAAGCCCACTGCCTCTTCTGGGACACCCGCGAGGCTATGGGCGGTGAAGATGCCGTGGTGGAATGGAGCCGCGGCGGTTACATCAATAAAGATTACATTCACCTGACCCACAAGGGAGGCGCCCGACTTGCCACCTTGCTCTTCAATGCCATCACACACGACCTAAAATGAAACTGTTACTTCACACCATATTGGCCACCGCCCTGCTCTCACTGCCCCTGACGGCAGCAGCGGCCGAGCCCGACGAGGAGACAACCGTCACCGAGGACGACTCGACTGAGATACGCGAGAGCGCCGTGGTGATACCCGACGGTGATGCCGACGATATCGACATCCCCGTTCCGTCATTCATCCGCCAGAGTAAAAACGTCATAACCCTCAACGGCTCTGACCCCTCGAAACTGCGCAGCGCCGTGTTTAAGTCCAACATTCAGCCCGTTTCGCTCCTGCTGATAGGCGACAGCCACGTGCAGGCCGGTATCAATGCCGGCGTGACCCGCGAGCTGCTGCAGTATGACTTCGGCAACGCAGGGCGCGGCCTCGTGGCTCCCCTGCGACTGAGCGGCACCAACGAGCCCTCCGACTATTACTTTCAGAGCCGCAACCAGTGGAATGCCGTCAGACTCATGAATGCATCGTGGGAGCAGTCAGTAGGTTTTACCGGCACCTCAATACATCCGCTCACATCTGACAGCCAGCTCTTTATCGCTACTTCCGAGAAAGAAGACTATAACCCGTTCACCGCGGTAACTATATTTCACCGCGGGCAGATGACTGTGAAATCCGTAACGACGGCCGACGGCAAATCTCTGCACTTCCGCGCCGTGCCCTCGCGCGACTACACCCACATCATCCTTGCCGAACCGGTGACCGGAGTCGACATTGACTTCACCTCGGCCGGCGACCTCACCATCTACGGCGCTTCGCTCGAATCGGGTCGCCCAGGTGTGAAATTCCACGCTATCGGTAACAACGGCGCAACATTTGACACCTACAACCGCATAGGCAATGTGGGTCAGGGAATCGCGCCGCTCGAACCATCGCTCGTCGTCATAGCTCTGGGTACCAACGAAGCGTTCGGCAAATTTGACGCCGCCGATTTCACCCGCTCCATTGACCGCCTGGTGAAAAACATCCGCGCCACCAATCCCGATGCCTTCATCGTGCTGGCCACCCCCATGGAATGTCAGCGCAGCATCACCACAAGCAAGCGCGTGCGTGTAAAAGGCAAGACCAAGAAAGGGCGCGCCCGCTACCGTACCACCAACGTGAAATCTTACAAAGTCAACACCAATATCGCCCTCGTGCGCAACGCCATACTCGACTACGGCCGCAAAAATAATGTGGCGGTCTATGACTGGTATGACGTGGCCGGAGGTGCCGGTGCAAGTTCCAGCTGGATAGCTGCAAATATGTTTGCCAAGGACCGCGTACATCATACCGCCTCGGGCTACCGCCTTGAAGGCCGCATGCTCTACGATGCCATTCTTTCAACACTCCGCGATTAAATCTCTTGATTAATCATGCTCCAATTCATTGATTTAGACCGTCTGCAAAAAGTGCTGAGCTACGACGCTATGTCGCCGCTCCTCTTCAACACGGGTCTGTTTCTGATCCTGTTTGTCATCTTCATCGCCGTGTACTCGCTCATGCGGCGCTACCGCAACGTGAAGATGGTGTTTGTGATTCTGTTCTCGCTCTATTTCTACTACAAATCGTCGGCGCAATACTGCTTCATACTTTTGGGAGTGTGCGTGAGCGACTTCATTCTCGGCCTGCTCATGGAGAAAGCGGGCTCTACGGTGTGGAAAAAGAAGCTGATAGTGTGGATCAACGTGCTTGTCAACATAGGCATGCTCGCCTACTTCAAGTATTTCAATCTGTTGCTCGAAACCATCAGCTCATTTACCACGCTGAAATTCGATGCCCTCGACATCATCCTGCCCGCCGGTATTTCATTCTTTACCTTCCGCTCCATCAGCTATATAGTCGACATCTACCGCGGTCACATGCAGGCCTGCCACAACTTTCTTGACTATACATTTTATCTCACATTCTTTCCCCCGCTGCTCGCCGGCCCGGTGGTGAGAGCCAAGGACATGCTGCCGCAGGTGGCCCGCAATCCGGTGGCTACGAGAGAGATGGTGTCTGACGGCCTTTTCCTCATCATGGCCGGTCTGATCAAGAAAGTGATTGTGGCCGATTACATCAGCGGCAACTTTGTCGACCGCGTATTTGACAACCCTGCCCTATACAGCGGATTTGAAAACACGGTAGCGATATTCGGCTTCGCCATTCAGCTTTACTGCGACTTCTCGGGCTACAGCGACATGGCAATAGGACTGGCTCTGCTGCTCGGATACCGCTTCATGGACAACTTCGATTCGCCCTTTAAGTCACAGAGCCCCACGGAGTTCTGGCGTCGCTGGCACATCTCACTGTCGACATGGCTGCGTGACTACGTCTACATACCCATGGGTGGCAACCGCTGCTCGCGCGGCCGCAGCTATTTCAATCAGATGGCTACGATGGTGATAGGCGGCTTGTGGCACGGCGCCTCGTGGATGTATGTGATATGGGGTGCTATGCACGGTGCTATGCTGGTGATTCACAAGACACTGCGCCGCTGGTTCCCCTCCACTCCCGATGCAGAGACTCCGGCCTGGCGCAGGTTCCTGAATATCTTCGTGACATTTAATCTCGTGGTATTCGTATTCATGTTTTTCCGCTCGCAGTCGATGGACCATGTGGGCCAGATGACCGGGCAGATAGTCAACGATTTCCACATCTCCGTAGCACCGCAATTCATCACCGGCTACTTCCTCATCGTGCTTGCGATGGTGGCCGGATACGCCATGCACTTCTCGCCCAAGAACTGGACTCAGTGGCTCAAGCAGCAGTTTGGCCGCATGCATCCGATAGTTCAGGCCATAGTGCTCGCGCTGGTGCTTCTGCTCATCATTCAGGTGCGCCAGAGTGATATAGTACCATTCATTTATCTGCAATACTGATGACCCCTTTCCTCTATCAGGTAGCGCGGGAATACGTTGAGCGTGAGGCTGATGCGCTTCTCGACTACTGCTTCGTGTTTCCCAATAAGCGCAGCGCCGTATTTTTCTCCCACTACATGCGGGAGGTCATCGGCGACCGCCCGGTGATCATGCCCGAAATCACCACCATAGCCGGCTTCACATCATCATTTTCACGCGCGGTGCCCGCCACGCGCCTGGAGCAACTTTTCGTGCTCTATGATTGCTACCGCAAGCTGTCGCAGGACATACCTGATTTTGACCGCTTTCTATTCTGGGGCGAAATGCTCATAAGCGACTTCAACGACGTTGACCGCTACCTTGTAGACCCCGCCGCGCTATTCATTAATGTAAAGAGGCTCAAGGAGATAAATGCCAACTATCTCACCGAGGAGCAGCTCGACATCATCCGCGCCTACTGGGGGCAGGACGTGGAGCAATATGACCCCGAAAAATTCTGGACGCATATCAGCAACAAGTCATCTGACCTGCAGGACAAATTCCTGAAACTCTGGGAGATACTTCTTCCGCTTTACAATGATTACCGCGCCGAACTGAGCCGGCGGTCACTCGCCTCGGAGGGAATGATGCTCCGCAACGCCGTGGAGGCCGTGAAGAATCCCGAGCCGGGACAGCTGCCTTTCCGCCGCTATATCTTCGTGGGATTCAACGTATTGTCGGCCGCCGAAGTCAAGATATTTGAGCGATTGAAAGCCCGCGGCAAGGCCGACTTCTACTGGGACTTCAATTCGCCGGCATTTGACATGCCCGCAAGCAAGGGGGCTCGATTTATGCGACGAAATATCGAGAGTTTTCCGTCGCTCTACTCCATTGATACCGAGAAGATTACCCGATTGCCTGAAATCACTGTCACTTGCGTGCCGTCAAAGGTGGGCATGGTGAAGGAGACGGCCGATATACTGCGCCGCTGGGTTAAGGAGGGCGTGATAAAGCCTTCGCAAGACACCCGCGACACGGCCATCGTGCTCCCCGAGGAGGATCTGTTTATCCCTATGATTCACTCCGTGCCGGCCGAAATCACTGACCTCAACGTGACGATGGGTTTCCCGCTCAAACTCACCCCCATGGCTTCGCTGCTCAATGCCATCACAGCCATGCAGATGCGCGCCGCTGACTCACGCAGCGAGAAGGTATTTTTCCACGAGGATGTCAAGGCCATCCTCTCCCACCCGCTCTTGCAATCGGGCGACATGGAGGCCTGCAATACCCTGCTCTCGGCGCTTAAGACCGAGAAAATGTATACCATCCCCGCCTCGTTCCTTACCGCCAATCTTCCCGAGGATATGGCCGTGATATTCAGGGCGGTTGATGATATGAAAAATGTCGACGAGGTATATGCCTACACCCGCGGCGTGGTGGATTACCTGCTGAGCCGCACTTTTTCTGAAGGCAAGGCCGGCAAGATCGAGCGCTTCTTCCTTGAAAGTTTCTCTGACGCTCTGGAAGAACTTCACTCGTCGATCCACGAGTGGAAAATCACCATGCGCGAAGCTACATTCTTCCACATCCTGCGTCGTGCACTGGCCTCGGCAGCCGTCAATTTCACCGGCGAGCCGCTCAAAGGTCTTCAGATGATGGGCGTGCTCGAAACCCGCGCGCTCGACTTTGAAAATATCGTGATACTGTCGATGAACGAGCGAGTGTTTCCGCGCAAGCATTTCACCCGCTCTTTTATCCCCGATGCGCTTAGGAAAGCTTACCGCATGTCGACCGTGGAGCATCAGGAGTCAATCTACGCCTACTATTTCTATCGCCTCATCTCCCGTGCCCGCCGCGTGGAACTGCTTTACGACGGCCGCACCGAGGGCACCCGCTCGGGTGAGATGTCGCGCTACCTCTCGCAGCTTCTCTATCTATTCCCCGAGGCCGGCATCAAGCACAAGCGCAAGGTGTTTCCGGCTCCGCGCATAGGCGACGAGACTATAGTGATTGAAAAGACGCCCGACGTGATGAAGCGTCTGGAAGCGTTTACGCGTCCTTCGGGCGAGGGTATGAAGTATCTTTCGGCATCGTCGATCAACTCTTATATCAACTGTCCGCTGAGCTTCTATCTTAAAAATGTGGAGGGACTTGATCTTGACGACGAGGTGACTGACTATATGGACTCCGGCACGCTCGGCACTATTCTCCACGAGGTAATGGAGATGATTTACAAGCGATTGCGTGGTAATGCCCACTCGGTAAGAATCACCTCCGAAGTCATCGACGGCATCAGCCGCCACGTCCACATCGAGCCTTTCGTCACCCGCGCTATCAATAAAAACTACCGCCGCAAGGGCGACAACTGCGACGAGCCGCTTACGGGCGAGTCGCTCCTCATAGGCCGAGTGATGACTACCTATGTGGAGATGCTGCTGCGGGCTGAGAAGGAGTTTACACCCTTTGAGTTCATTGACGCTGAAATGAAAGTCATAGGGCGGCTCGAAGTTGCGCCCGGACTTGAAGTGAATATCAAGCAGGTGATCGACCGCGTGGACCGTGTGTATCCCGATGCGCCTGACGGTGGCGTGCTCCGCGTGGTTGACTACAAGACGGGGCAGGATAAGACTTCGTTTACTTCCGTGGCCGATCTCTTTGACGGTTCAAAATCTGACCGGCGGAAGGCTATCCTCCAGCTCCTGTTCTATTGCAACATGCTTGCCCGCGAGCTTGATTACGAGGGTCCCGTTCAGCCTCTTATCTATCTTTTCAAGACCATCGCCACGCAGGGTATCAACCCTATCACGTACAACAAGCGCCCGCTTGACGATTATCGCACGGTCAATGATGACTTCCTCGCGCAATTTAAAGCCAAAGTCGCCGAGATATTTGACCCCGCCGTGCCGTTTACTCAGGCCGAGGACAGCCACGCATGTACATTCTGCAATTTCAAGAGCGTGTGTGGCCGCGAGGGCATTGATGAATGATGAAGTCGGGACTGTATATCCACATTCCGTTTTGCCACTCCAAGTGTGCGTATTGTGATTTCTACTCCGTTCCGCGCCGGGGAGTGACCGATGAGTTTGTCGATGCTCTTTGCAATGAGCTCGACACCCGCCTGCGCGACTGGCCGGCGGAAATTTCCACCGTATATATAGGTGGTGGTACCCCTTCGTCGCTTACTGACACCATGCTGCGGCGCATCGTCAGCCGGATTCCTGCGGGGGAAAAGGAGGAATTTACTATAGAGGTGAATCCTGAAGACGTGACCGCTGAGCGAGCCGGCGCGTGGCTCGACATGGGCATCGACCGTGTGAGCATGGGGGTGCAGTCGCTCGATGATGATATACTCCGCGCCATAGGCCGTCGCCACTCGGCAGCCGAAGCACTTTACGCCTACAGCACTTTACGCCGCAGCGGTTTCACTAATATTTCCCTCGACCTCATCTATGGTTTGCCCGGTCTCAACATGTCAGGCTGGGAGGACACACTTCACCGTATTCTCGACCTGCGGCCCGAACATCTGTCGGCCTACTCGCTGTCCTACGAAGAAGGCACGCGTCTCAATGCCATGCGCCTTGCAGGGAAAATCGAAGAAACACCCGCCGAGACAGCAGAGGAAATGTATAATCTCCTCATCACCACCGCCCGCAATGCAGGTTACGACCACTACGAGATATCTAATTTCGCCCTGCCCGGCCATCATGCCATCCACAATTCCCGCTACTGGGACATGACTCCCTATCTCGGCATAGGCCCCGGAGCTCACGGCTGGGACGGAAACGACCGATTTTTTAATACACCGGCCGTGAAGGATTACATCTTGACTCGCGGCATCGGCATCCGACAAGTGGAAACCGAATCTCCCGACGAGCGGTTTAACGACATGGTATTCACCGCATTGCGCACATCTCACGGGCTCGATCTCCGAAAAGTCACCGACAGCTTTGGCGCGCGGCGCACCGAGCATCTGCTCCGCACAGCCCGTCGCCGCCACCTCCCCGCGGGCAACGTCATTCTCACACCCCATCATCTCATCATCCCCGAATCCCGCTGGCTCATCAGCAACGACATCATCTCTGACTTCATGGAAGTGTAGACGCCCCTGCACAACAATATTCAAAAATATGTGTTGGCGGCGAAAATAAATTGATCGATAAAAATGCTCTTAAATGCCGCTATATTGTTTTGCTCGTAAAACATCAGCATAGCTTTCTTATAATCAATCGAATCCACTGTACGAAACGAAATGGGGCAATAACCATTTGCTATCAATATGCCGTTACTCACTATCCTGGCAGTACGCTTATTTCCGTCGGTAAATGCCTGGATATAGCTAAGCAACACAAGTGCAAGAATTGATTTCTCAAATACATTGCTCTTACTGTTTATGAGACGTACGGAATCTTCAAGAGCCTCGCGAATCAAGAACTCATTATCAAGTGGAGTATAGTTAGTTCCTGTTATACCTACGCGCCTGTGACGGATATTTCTTTCCACACCAAGCTCCTTAGTCAGAATAGCATGAATTTCTTCTATTCTTCCCACGGTAAGATCTTTTAAATAATCCGGTACATCAAGAATAAAATCAAGCGCATCCTTATGATTTAGAAGCATAACCGCCTCCTCTTTCGTTTTTCCGCTTGCAGTCATCTTCTCCTTCAGAAGACGCTCCGTTTCAAGAAGGGAATAGGTATTACCCTCTATCTGCGAAGATTTCCACGATAAGTCAATGCCCAATCGTTCCATCTCTTTCCTATACTCCATATCCGACATTTCCGACAGATGACTACTAAATAATTCCTGGGCATTTTCAAGCCGGCGCATCTCAAAGGGTGTAAACAGATCTACTTTAGGCAATATATCATTTATAAGATCGAAGTTAAACGTCTGCTGCACTTGACGCTCGTCAACTTCCTTATCGAAATAAGTATCAAGATCCAGCTCCATAGTTAAGTGGGCCTGAGGCGACAACTTATAACGAGTTGCCGGACCTCGCCCTATCACCTCAATATACCCTTTTGAGATACCATCAACGATTAATCTTTTCAATGTGGAAGTACTGAGGGATTTAGACAATGCTAACCCTATTTCAGCGCGCGAAGCACCGGGGTTGTAGTGAAGGAATTGTAGTATTTCTATCTCCGAGGTCATAGCTTTCTGTTTTTTATCGGCTCAAAAATATTAAAAAATTCCGAATTATCGGCTCAATCTGAGCCGATTTTTGGCATTTTACACTCAAATTTGACCCGATTATTATTAGCCACCGTAGTAGAGAAAGCGTTCAAGGCTGTTTACTTATGACGACATCATCTCTGACTTCATGGAAGTGTAGACACCCTTACGCTGCATCAGAAATATTAGTCGTAGG
>CAYZFG010000018.1:0-37421 GCA_964477665.1 uncultured Staphylococcus sp. | reverse complement strand
TCTACACCCCCTGGAAGACCGCCCGCGAGTACTTCAACAAGTGCCTCCCCCTCATCGACCAGCTGTAGGCTCTACGGATGAAGCGACTAAACTTCGCCCACAAATAGGAGAAGCCACATGATATTTCGTGACCTAAAAGGCGCCCGTAGGTCGCCGAATTACTAGTAGCCCCGACTGCCGGAGCTCAGCGGAGGCGTTCGGGGAAAAGTATTGATTATTATATCAATGGCGTCCGAAGGCCGCCGATTAAAGAGCCGTGCCGAGCAACTACAATCGGCGACCTTGCGGGCGCCTGTCAGCTATATACATTTGTACCGCGGACACCTCCGCAAAGCTACGGTGGCCGCGGCTACGAGTAAATCGGCGACCTGCGGGCGCCATTTTGGCATCCCGTTTGTGGGCAAAGGATAGTCGCGAAGCGACTCCCTAAAGCGTGCTTATCCTCGATTTTTTGTGGTTTTTCACATAACTTATCATCGATTTTTTGTGATTTTTTACTAATTATATCATCGATTTTTTGTTAAAGCGTTGATTTTCAGCTATTCGTATTTTTCTCCTATTTTTCGCCATTTCTATAAGGAAATTTTTACTTCCTCCGCCCGGGATTTTCGTCGATAAAATGGGTGGATTGGTCTATTTCGCTTGTTACACATATATTAATACTGTATCTTTGGCGGTGTAACTGAAATTCCCGGATTAATGAAACATCATATACTGATACTTGCAGGGCTCGTGGCGGGAGTGTCTGTCGCGAGTGCCGAGGTGTGGTCCTACGCTGATTGCGTGGACTATGCCCGCGAGCATAATATCTCACTGATGAAGACCCGCCTCAGTGAGCAGACGGCCGACATATCGCTGAGCGAGGCTGAGGCGCAGTGGCAACCGTCGCTCGACTTCTCCACCTCCCACGGCTATTCCAACTATCCGTGGGGCAAGGGCAACCGCAATTCCTATACGAGCAACTACGGCTTCAACGCGGCCTGGACGGTGTGGGACGGCGGTAACCGCGAGAATACCATACGCCGCGACAAGATAGGCGCGCAGATGAGCCGACTGAATACCGATGCCGCCGTGCGCTCGCTTCAGACTGATATTCTACAGGTTTACCTCAACATCCTCTACGCCCGCGAATCAATCGACATCTATGAGGAGATGGCGCAGCTGAGCAAGGCGCAGGCTGAACGCGCCCGTGCTCTCATGGAGGCAGGAAAAGCTTCGCGAGTGGATTATGCTCAGCTCCGCTCGCAGGCCGAACAGGATAATTACGCTCTGGTCAATGCCCGCGGTACGTTCAATAACCGCTGCCTCGAACTCAAGCAGCTCCTCTCGCTCGGCATAGAGCAGGATGTGATGCCCGCGCCCGTCGACTGGACCGCCGACGAGATTCTCGCTTCCCTCCCGCCCCTTGACGAGAGCTATGACCTCGCCCTCGATACCGACGTGGAGCTCCGCAGCCTCGGTCTGGCCCGCGAGAGCAGCGAGGTCGATGAGAAGATAGCCCGCTCGGGCCGGTTGCCCCGCATCGCCCTCTCGGCCGGAGTGGGGACCGGATACGTGGCTCCGGGCAACGCTTTCGGCACCTCGATGAAGCAGAATTTCGGCGAGCAGATAGGGCTCTCGCTCTCCGTGCCTATTTTTGACAATAAGAAGACATCGGCTGCCGTGGGTAAAGCCCGCGTGCAGACCGTAGGCGCGCAGCTCGACATCGACCAGCGCCGCATCAACCTCGCCCAGCAGGTGGAAAACTGGTATATCGACACACGCACCGCCCAGTCGCGCTACACTGCCGCCCTCGAACAGCTCGACGCCGCCTCGGCCACCGATGCGCTCACCAACGAGAAATTTCAGCTCGGCTACGTGGACCCCATCGAACTGATGACCGCCCACAACGCCCTCACCGAAGCGCGCCATACCGTGCTGCAAGCCAAGTATATGGCCATCCTCGGCAAGAAGATGATAGAGTATTACCGCACGGCTGAAATCACATTGAATTAATCACAACATCCCCCATAAATGAAAGCTAAACATCTACTTTTCCCGCTCGTGCTCCTAAGCGCGCTCGCCGGTTGCGGCGGCAAGGAGTCAGTGACGCTCGACACCGTCACCGTGGAGCGTGGCAATCTCTCGGAGACCGTCACCGCCACCGGCACGCTTGAGTCAGTGACTTCAGTCGACGTGGGTACACAGGTCACCGGTATCATCTCGCAGCTTTATGCCGACTATAATTCCGAAGTGAAAAAGGGCGAGCTCATCGCCGAAATCGAGAAGACGATTCTCGACGCCGACCTGCGCAGCGCCGAGGCCAACGTGCAGTCGGCCAAGCTCACCTACGAATACAATCTCACCAACTTCAACCGCGACAAGGCGCTCTACGAGAAGCAGCTCATAAGCGAATATGAATACCAGACCTCGCAGAAAGATCTTCAGGTATCGCAGGCTGCCTACGAGAAAGCCAAGGCTGACCGCGTGCGCGCCGCCAAAAACCTCAACTATGCCGAAATCTACTCGCCCATCGACGGTATAGTGATTTCGCGCGAGGTGGAAGTGGGACAGACCGTGGTCTCCAACATGAACGTGGCCAACCTCTACACCATCGCCGACCTCGACAATATGCAGGTGGTGGGCAACGTAGATGAGGCCGACATAGGTCAGGTGAAAGTGGGACAACATGTCACTTTCTCAGTCGACGCTTATCCTGATCAGCTCTTCGACGGCTCCGTAACCCAGGTGCGCCTCAGTCCCACTACCGAGAGCAATGTGGTGACCTACGAGGTAATAGTATCTACCTCCAATCCTGACCACAAGCTCATCCCAGGCCTCACCGCCAATCTTACCATATATGTAATGGAGGAAAACGACGCCCTGCTCCTTCCCATGGCGGCCTTCAGCTTCCGCCCCGAGGAGCATGAAGGTGCCAAAAATCTCCCGCAGGCCGGCGAAGCGCTCTCACCCGCATCGGTGCCCGAAGGCTCGCGCACGGTGTGGGTGGTAGAAGGTGACCGCCTCGTCAACAAAGCCGTGACCCTCGGCACCACCAATGGCATCTACGCAGTGGTCGAGAGCGGCCTCGCCGAGGGCACAAAGGTGGCCACGGGATATTCCGTGACCGCATCAGAGACCTCCGAGTCAGCAGCCCGCAGCCCCTTCGCTCCCCAGCCCCCGGGCCGTAAGAAAAAGTGATGTGATGGAAGAGAAGAAAAAGATAATTATCGTCGATCGCCTCCGCCGCGAGTTCATAGTGGGCGGCGAGAGGGTCAAGGCGCTGCGCGGCGTGTCGTTCACCATCCATGAGGGCGAGTTTGTCACCATCATGGGCACGTCGGGCTCCGGTAAGTCCACGCTCCTCAATCTCCTCGGCTGTCTCGACACACCCACCTCGGGCGAGTATATCCTCGACGGTGTCTCGGTGCAGAAGATGAGCAAAAATCAGCGTGCCGTAACCCGCAACCGCAAGATAGGCTTCGTGTTTCAGAACTACAACCTCCTGCCCAAGACCACGGCTATCGAAAACGTAGAGCTCCCGCTGCTCTACAATTCCACCGTGAGCGCCACCGAGCGCCGCGAGCGTGCCATCAAAGCCCTTGAAGCCGTGGGGCTTAAAGAGCGATTGTATCATAAGAGCAACCAGATGTCGGGAGGCCAGCAGCAGCGCGTAGCCATTGCCCGAGCCCTTGTCAACGACCCGGTGATAATCCTTGCCGACGAGGCCACCGGCAACCTCGACACCCGCACATCATTCAGCATCCTCACCCTCTTTCAGGAATTTCACGACCGCGGGCGCACCATCATCTTCGTGACCCACAATCCCGAACTTGCCGAATACTCCTCTCGCAACATAGTGCTCCGCGACGGCAAAATCATCTCCGATACTTACAATGACTCGCCCCGCTCGGCTCGCCGCGCCTACGAGGAATTACCCAAAGACAATGACTGAGAAATGAATATAGTCAACCTCCTGAAAATAGCGCTCAAAGCTCTCAACAATAATAAGTTGCGATGCTTCCTGACCATGCTCGGCATCATCATAGGCGTGGCCTCGGTCATCACCATGCTCGCAATAGGTCAGGGCTCGAAAAACAGTATCCGCGAGCAGATTTCCGAGATGGGCTCCAATATGATCATGATCCATCCCGGCAACATGCAGCGCGGCGGCGTAAGGCAGAGTGCCGATAAAATGCAGACACTCGAAGTGTCGGACTACGAGGCACTTAAGACTGTGCCCGGCATCGCTGCCATCTCCCCATCGGTCAACAGCGGCGGCCAGTTTATCAACGGCAACAACAACTATCCCTCCACCATCTACGGCATCACCCCTGACTATCTCGACATACGCAAGTTCAAGATCAGCGAGGGCACTATCTTTACTGACCAGGACATAAAGCAGGCGGCAAAAGTGTGTGTGCTCGGTCAGACGGTGGTCGACAATCTGTTTCCGGGCGGTGAAGACCCGCTCGGCCACGTGGTGCGCTTCGGTACCATCCCCTTCACCGTCATAGGCGTGCTCGAATCCAAGGGTACCAACTCCATGGGTCAGGACCAGGACGACGTGGTGCTCGCGCCCTATACCACCGTCATGAAGCGCATCCTCGCCATTGACTACATCCAGGGAATATTTGCCAGTGCCGTAGACGAAAACGAGACCGACGATGTCATCGACGAAATCACCGGACTGCTCCGCCTCCGCCACAAGCTCGCCGACGGGACGCCCGACGATTTCACCATCCGCTCCCAGCAGGAGCTCAGCGAGATGATGAACTCCACCAGCGATATGATGACCGTGCTCCTGGCCTGTATCGCCGGAATCTCACTTCTCGTGGGCGGTATAGGTATCATGAATATCATGTATGTATCAGTCACCGAGCGCACCCGTGAAATAGGTCTGCGCATGTCCATAGGTGCCCGCGGCATCGACATCCTCTCGCAATTTCTCATCGAGGCCGTGATAATCAGCGTCACCGGCGGCATCATAGGCATCCTGCTCGGCTTCCTCGCCACCTGGCTGGTAAACCTTATAGCCAACTGGCCCGTGGCCATACAACTCTACTCAGTTGGATTGTCGTTTGCCGTCTGCACCGTCACCGGAGTATTCTTCGGCTGGTATCCCGCCAAGAAAGCCTCCAACCTCGACCCCATCGAAGCCATCCGCTACGAGTGATATGGGTGAAATCAAAATCAACGTGGCCTGAGGGGATTGCCTCAGGCCACGTTGATTTTTTTATTATAACACTAATTTTCCAATCTTGGAGGGGGTGACTTATACGTAGTCAGCGAAGCGCTCCTGGAGACGCTTGCGGGCGAAGAAGATACGGCTCTTTACGGTACCGAGGGGGAGCTCCATCTTCTCGGCGATCTCGTGGTATTTGTAACCGGCCACGTGCATTGAGAAGGGGATGCGGAATTCGTCGGTCATATCGTTGATGGCGGCGGTGATTTCGTTGGCGCCGTAAGAGCCTTCGGGAGTCTCGAAGCCTGAATCCTGGCAGAGGTTGAGGTGGTAGAGGTCTTCGGTCTGATCAACAACTGTAGCGGCGCGCGATGCCTTGCGGTAGTTGTTGATGAAGATGTTGCGCATTATTGTGAAAACCCAGCCCTTGAAGTTGGTGTGCTCGGCATACTTATCCTCATTGTCGAGAGCCTTGAGCGTGGTGTCCTGAAGCAGATCGTAAGCGTTGTCACGATTCTGGGTAAGCATCATTGCAAAGTTGAGGAGATTGCTCTGGAGACTCATGAGGTTGGATTGAAATTCTGAAGTTGCCATGTTGTTGGGGTTGGGTTTTAGTGTTATTTGACTGTGTTGTTTTTGTTTGACGATTCAAAATTACAACCCGCCGTTCAGATGTGAAATTATTTCAGGAAGAAAATCTCACCATCAGTGAAAGAATTTTTAAAATAATTTATAATACATTGAATTATAGCTCTTTAAGCTGCGTAAATTATTGTTGCAGAATTGTTGCAGTAGTGTAATTGTTGCAAAATTGTTAACGTCGTAACTTGAATTTCGGCCACAAGATGCGCGATGACTTATTGTAATTTTCAGCGTGAAACATTGCGGGATGAAGGAAAAATGTATAATTTTGTATTATAATTATTGTGACATGAATATCAAAGAGTCGATGGAGCAGATAGTAGCCGCCGAAAGCCGCGCGCTCCTCTCTATTCCCTACACAGAAAACTACGATAAGGCCGTGGAGCTGATTGTGGAGCATGTGCACCGCCGCGGCGGTAAGCTCGTGACTTCGGGCATGGGCAAGGCCGGGCAGATAGCCATGAACATCGCCACAACATTCTCGTCAACCGGCACCCCCGCCGTGAACCTGCATCCCTCTGAGGCGCAACACGGCGATCTGGGCGTACTGCAGCCCAACGATGTGATGCTTCTCATCTCCAACTCAGGCAAGACCCGCGAAATCCTTGACCTGGTGATGCTCACGCGCAACCTCTACCCCGCCATCCCCATGATAGTAATCACGGGCAACCCTGACAGCGAGCTCTCGCGCATTACTGACCTGACGCTCCCCACCGGCGGCGCTCCCGAGGTGTGCCCGCTCGGATTGACCCCCACCACCTCCACTACCGTAATGACGGTGATAGGCGATATACTGGTGGTCAACGTGATGCGCGTCACCGGTTTCACCCGTGAGGAGTATGCCAAGCGTCACCATGGCGGCTATCTCGGTCACAAGTCGCGCACCGGCCATGAGTAAGCGATTGTATTTCATGAGCGGCCTATCACTCAAAGTGGTGCTCGACCCCTCTGGCACGGCTTCGTGGACGCCCGACGACCTTATAGCCAACGCCGCCCTCGCTACCGCGCCTCACCGCGAGACCTCATTTATAGGCCGCGCGTCGGCCGACGTATCAGGCACCCTCGCCGCCGACATTCTCGTCAAGGCCGGGATAGATACCACGGGACTCGACCGCTACTCCGATGTCCCCTCGCCGCTCACCCTCGCCTCGGGCGATGCCGCCACGATTTATGCCGTCCGTTCGGCTGAGGCTTTCAACCCCGTGTGGCCCCGATTTGAGGACGGCGACGTGATGGTGTGGGGCGGATATTTCTCGCTCGACCCTGACGTACACTCCATGATGCTCGACCTGCTGAAATATGCTGCCGCCCGAAGGGTGAAGATGGTGTACGTACCCTACTTTACCGAGCTTCAGGTGCCTCGCGTAACCCGAGTGATGCCGCTGATTTTTGACAATCTCGAACTGGCCGACGTGGTTATCGCTTCGACCGATACACTCAAAGCCATATTCGGCAGTGACGACATGGAGGCCGTGTATCGCAACAATATCAACTTCTACGCTCCCCTGCTTTATGCCTACGACACCCGACAGGGAGTGATAGGCGAATACACCGCCGGCGACTCGATGATACACCCCGCCGCCTTTCCCCCGGCCGAAGTCATTGCCTCAACCGTGACCGCACTATGAAGTCGACGAGTCTTGAGCAGGTATTTGCATCGCCGTCGGCCTCGGCGCCCGTGCTCGCGGGCACCCCTGTGCAGATGGCCGACGAGCTGGTGAAGATGACCTTCAGCGACGCCCTCGATGCCCTGCGCACCTATGCCGCCGGAGAGATTGCCGCGGGGCGCGTCAGTGAGGCCATAGCCACCCTCGCGGCTCTCGACGTGGTGATGACCGATAGGGCTGATGAGTCGGCCCACACGCTTAATCTCCATACAGCAATAAAGCATGTGCTGACTGCCCTTCAGATTGAGTCCGACAATTTCGACGCCGCCCTTACCACAGCCGCCGCGACCCTTTCGCTCCTTGCAGCCACACCCCGCCGCAAGGACGAGCCGTTTATGGCCATACTCGCCGCCCAGCTCTACGACCTTGCCTTCATTCACAACGAGCGCAAGGAGTTTCGCCAGGCCGAGCGGAATCTTGAAAAGGCTATGAGACTGCTTGAGCGCCTCGCCCGCACCAATCCCGGGCGCTACGGCTCGGCTCACATCATGGCTCTCAATGCCGCTACGGTGGTCTACCGCAGCCGCGAGCAGCAAAATCAGCTTTTAGAACAGTACCAAGCTTCCACAAATACTTATCTGCAGATGGTCAACGCCGGAGTGGGTGATGCCACCGGCCGACTGATCGACTCCATCGCCACGCAGGGCGAGACCCTCGCGCGCATGGGTCGATACCGCGAGGCCATGCAATATTATGTACGCGCGATAAAGTACCTCACCCGCATCGAGGAGACCATGTCGCTGCGGCAGCTCAATCTCTCGATAGCCTTAGGCGATGCCATGCTTCACCTCGAAGCGATGCGCGACAAGGCCATACACCTGCTCAACACCCTCCTCCACAAGGCCACGCGACTCAACGCCGAGGCCGAGCATCGACGCATAGTCGACATTCTCGCCTCATCGCGCTCCCGCGACCTCGATATCCTCGGATTCTGGCACAAAATCTTTCCTAAGTAAATGGAAAATTGAAAATGGAAAATCTTGCCAAATTATTAATTACTCATTACTAATTACTAATTAAAAAAATGTCAACCTACCGCCCTACCGACACCCTTCCCGCTCTTGAAGATACCAAAGTAGCTATCGTACAGGCTCGCTGGAACGCCCATATCACTGATGCTCTCACTGCAGGAGCCATGGAAGTAGTGGATTACTACCGCAAGGCCGTGCCCGGATGCACGCTCGAAGCCGACCTGTTTTACGTACCCGGCACCGTGGAACTTACCTTTGCTGCCTCAAAGCTCATCGAGACCGGCAACTACGACGCCGTGGTGATACTCGGCTGCGTGATTCGCGGCGATACGCCTCACTTTGACTATGTGTGTCAGAGTGTTACGCAGGGCATGACCCATCTCAACTCGGAGTGCGACATCCCTGTGGTGTTCGGCGTGATCACCGTCAATGACGAGCAGCAGGCTCTCGACCGTGCCGGCGGCAAGGTGGGCAACAAGGGCGCCGAGGCTATGGAGACCGCTCTCCACATGATTGCCTTCAACCGCAGTCTCTGATAGATCCTGAGCCACCTCTCTCCCACCCCGCAGTCGCCTCGATGGAACGATTGATGCAATACGTGTGGCAGCATCGCCTGCTGCTTCCTGTCGACCTGAAGACGGTCGACGGTCGACGCGTGTCGGTCATCGACCCGGGGCAGCTGAACACCGACGCGGGACCCGACTTTTTCAACGCCAAGATAAGAATCGACGGCCACCTGTGGGTGGGCGACGTGGAGATACACGTGCGCGCCTCTGACTGGCACCGCCACGGCCACGACGGCGATCCGGCCTACGACTCAGTGGTGCTCCACGTGGTGGATCGCGACGATACCGTGATTTCGCGCCGCAACGGCGAGGTGATTCCGCAGATGGTGATGGCCTGCGCGCCGGAATTTAATCAGCGATACAATGAACTCGTGGGCCGCGCGGCAACCGAATTGCCGTGCTCGGCCGAACTTGCCGCCATACCGCCCATATACGTTTCCGACTGGCTCACGGCGCTTGCCTTTGAGCGTTGCCACGAGAAATCCGACCGCATCCTTACGCTCCTCTCTGCGATGGCCGACGACTGGGAATCAGCCTGCTATATCACCGTGGCGCGGGCGCTGGGGTTCGGTATCAACGGCGAGCCTATGGAGCGGCTTGCACGCGCAGTGCCGCTGCGCATTTTGCATAAACATGCTGACTCCACCGAGGCTGTTGAAGCCCTGCTATTCGGTCAGAGCGGATTGCTCGACCGCGCTCCGGCCGACGATGATTATGCCGCCTCGCTGCGCAGGGAGCATCAGTTTTATGTGCATAAATTCGGCCTCACCCGGCCCCAGCCTATGGGGTGGAAAATGGCACGGATGCGTCCGCCCAACTTCCCCCACCGTCGCATAGCTCTTCTGGCCGCGCTCGTGACGGGCGGCTACCGGTTGCTCGATGATATTATCCATGTAGAGAGTGCCGAGAAGGCTATAGAGATGTTTCGCATCCCGCTCGGCGGGTACTGGAGCCGGCACTACACTTTCGGACCCGATAGTGAAGGCAGTGTGCCGCAGACTATAAGCCGCTCGTCGGCAATAGGATTGATAATCAACGCTGTAGTGCCCCTCATCATGGCCTACGGAAGGCGCCACGGCAATGATGACCTGTGGCATCAGGGCTTTCAGCTCCTTACCGAGCTACCGCCCGAGAGTAATTCGATAATAAATCTCTTTGCCACCGCAGGCCTTAAGTGCCGCGATGCTTCTATGACTCAGGCGCTTATACAGCTGCGGCGCGCTTACTGCGAGCCGCGCAAGTGTCTCTACTGCCGCTTGGGCCATCGCCTGCTCGCGAGCCGCGCCAGGCGATGACCGGCTCAGGCATTATTCGGGATTTTCGAGGAATGTCACGCTGCAATCTGTCACGGTGCAGCCGTCGATGTGGGATGTATCAAATGAGGGATCGGGCGACGTGGCGATTACGTCGGTAAACGTGAAGTCGCGCAGGGTGTAGAAGTCGCCGGCCTTATCCTTGTAGAAATTGCGGGTGCAGTGGAGACGGGCGTTGCGGAAAGTGACATTTATCACGCCCGATGGGGGCATGGGGTCGCGATCCACTTTGTCAAAGAATTGAGTCCATGTCTGAACCTCCACGGCATTGCGCACCGTGCCTGTAGCGCCGTCGACGAGCACGTTGCGGTACTGCTGGGGCGTGTCAGGTCGCATCTTGAACAGGAGCACGTGGTAAGTACCGTCAAAGGTGCAGTCGCGCATTATCACATTAGAGCAATCCCAGGCCTCGCTGCCAAATGTCACGCCGGCATTGGTCTTGCCGAAGTGGCAGCGGTCAACGATAACACGGGCCACGGGGCCGTTGGAGGGAATCGTATCCACATACGTACCCTTTCCGCCCTTGAGGCACACGCCGTCGTCATTGACATTCATCCGGCAGCGGCTCACCAGTATATCGGTGCACGCGTCGAGGTCAATGGCATCGGTGCTCGGGCCCTTGGGATAGCCGTCGGTAGGGGCGAGGATGGTCACGCCTAAATACTTGATATGGTCGCAGCGGTAGAGATGATTGGTCCAGAAACCGGAGTTGACCATGCTGATACCCTGCACGGTGACGCCCGAACTATTTGATACATAGAGCATACGCGGGCGGAGGGCTTCGAGATTGGTACACTTGCGGTTGACGCGGCGGCGGAGCCAGAACTCGTCATAGAAGCGGTGGCCGTTGCCGTCGATTGTGCCCTCGCCGGTGATGGTGAATCCGTCCACGCCGTCGGCATTGATGAGTGCTGCGAAATAGTCGAGTGTCTGGCCTTCGAGGCGCGTCTTGACGATTTCATAGTGGGTGATGGCATCCGAGCCCTTTATCTTGCCGCCGCGCTCTATGTGGAGGTGAGTGCCGGGGCGGAAGAAAAGCGAGCCGGTGAGGAATGTACCCTCGGGTACCACTACCACTCCCCCACCGTTTTCAGCCGCCAGGTCTATGACGTGCTGGATGGCGGCGGTCTGGATAAGGGTGGAGTCGGCGGCGGTCACGCCGTGGTCGGTTATGCGGTATTGCTTGCCTAAAGTCGAGAGCTCGGGGGCGGAGGTGTCGTTGAACCAGGGGTCGACTGCCGTCCCGTCAGGAAACACGGTAAACTGGGCGCTGAGCGCTGAAGCTCCCGCCAGAGCTATGATGCTGAGGATATTACGCAACTTCATAGATCAAAGGAATTTATCGCCGTAAGCAATCTTGGCGTCGTTGACCATGAGCTTTATGCGCTGTTCCTCGCTCTTTGGGCAGATGAGAAGCACGTCGCCTGAATCGGCTATGATGTAATCATTCAATCCCTTGACTACCACGAGCTTGTCGCCATTGACAGCAAAGATATTGCCGGTGGATTCGTAGGCAAGCACGCAGCAATTCTGTGTGACATTGGCAGCCGAGTTTTTGGGCGAATTATCGTAGAGCGCGCTCCATGTCCCGAGGTCGTTCCAGCCGAAAGATACACGCTGCACATATACATTCGATGCCTTTTCCATCACGGCGTAGTCGATGGAGATGGCCGGGCACGACTGGAAATTCTGCTCTATCCAAGCCGTCTCGCCGTCGGTACCGAAGGCCGCAGCGCCCTGCTCAAATGATGCGTGAAGGTCGGGAGCATGCTTTTCGAGTGCCGAGAGGATAGCACCGGCGGTCCAGAGGAAAATGCCTGAGTTCCACACAAATTCGCCCGATTCGAGGAATACCTTGGCCAGTTCGAGGTCAGGCTTCTCGGTGAAAGTCTTTACGCGCGAGATGGTTTCGGTGACCGGCTCGCCTATCTGGATGTAGCCGTAACCGGTCTCGGGGCGCACGGGGTGGATGCCGAAAGTGAGAAGGGCATCAGTGGCCTCGACAAATTCAAATCCGGTGAGCACGCACTGCTCGAAGATATTTTCGCGCGTGATGAGGTGGTCGCTGGGGGTGACTATCATCGAAGCCTGCGGGTCGAGCGCGGCGATGTGGCGGGCAGCCCAGGCGATGCAGGGAGCCGTGTTGCGGCGCGCCGGCTCAAGGAGGATATTTTCCTTGCGGATTTCGGGCAGCTGCTCGGCCACGAGGGGCGCGTAGCGGGCATTGGTGACGATGATTATATTTTCTTTGGGCACTATGGGGAGAATGCGGTCGTAAGACATCTGCAGCAAGGAGCGGCCCGTGCCGAAAAAGTCGATGAACTGCTTGGGGCGGTCTTCGCGGCTGTAGGGCCAGAAACGGCTTCCGACGCCACCACACATTATCACGCAATAGCGATGAGAGGTAGACATAATAAACTGGTATTAAAGATTGGCGGCTCTAATTTACTACTTTTTTTTGAGAAAGCATGAAGAAATGGTAACTTTGTGACATAAACCTCCTCGCTTCGCTCGGAGCACAATCAATTGTGGGCGGAACGCAGTGACGCCTCTTTATAAAGCAATACCTATGATTAAAGATAAGAACCCATACCTAAGGCGCCCCGATAAGCCCTCTTATACACGGCGGGCGGCTCACCATGATTATAAGCGGCCGGCCCGTTATATGATCACACTGAAGAAGGCAGCAGAGATACCGGTACTCAGTGTGGTCAAAGGGAATCCGGCGATTACTGATATCGAGCATGCTGATGCCCCTGCAGCGATTCCTAATGAGGTGGGTGAGCTCTTTGTGAAGGCAATGGATCAGTGGATAGGGAAATACAGGCAGCTGTATATCCCCGAGTATGTGATTATGCCTGACCATATTCATTTCTGCCTGGATGTGACCGCGCTGCTTCCCAACGGACTGGGTCAAGCGATGTCATGGCTGATGGGAAGGACGACATCTCTGTATCGGGAATATTCGGGCACCGAGGTGCAATTTTTTCAACGCGGGTATACTGACAGCATCGCTTATAATGATCTTCAATTCATCACCCAGCGGCGATATGTGCAGGATAATCCTCGCCGCCTGATAATCAAGCGCATGCATCCTGACCTTTTCTTCACGCGATGGATCATAACCGTTGACGGTATCAAGCTAACCGCCCTCGGCAATATATTCCTCTTGAAAAATCCTCACATACAGGTAGTAAGATTCTCGCGGAAATATTCTCAGGAGCAATTACAGGCCAACAGGCGTGCATGGGAGACATGCCTCGAAAACGACGGAGTACTCATCTCGCCGTTTATTCACCCGGTGGAAAAGGAAATGAAAAATGAGGCGATGGCGGCCGGCGGCAAGATAATACGCATAGTGGAAAACGGATTTCCCGAGCGGTATTCTCCACCGAAAAGTGAATTTGACATGCTCGGCACCGGACGCTTGTTGCTGCTCGGGCCTGGTGAATACGATTCCCAAAAGAAAGAAATGAAGTACTCTTACGCCCGCTATCTCAATTCATTAGCCGAGCTTTTAGCAGCCCATCCCGTGAGCTTTACTTTCCGGAGGGGGTGAAGTGGGCGCGGGTGGCGGCGCGCACGTGGCGGCGAAGGAGGATGAGGGTGATCATGGTGGGAAAGGCCATGAGGGCGTAGAAGAGGTCGCAGAGGCTGACGGCAACCCCGAGCGGGATTACGGCAAAGACTACAAGAGTGAGGATAAAGACGAGCGTGTAGTGGCGTGCGCGGCCCTCCCCCACGAGATAGGCGGCGCAGCGGGTGCCGTAGAATGAGTAGCTGAACATCGACGACATGGCAAAGCAGAGCACCACGGCCATCAGCAGGTATTGACCCATGGGAATGGCTTCGCCGAATGCGCGCGTGGCTATTTCGAGTCCTTTGACTCCTTCGCCCGAGAAGTCGCCGCATAGAAGCAGGGCGAGGGCTGTGAGGGTACACACGAGGCCTGAGTCGATACTCGGGCCGAGCATGGCGATGAGCCCCTCGCGCACCGGTTCCTTTCCGGCCGACGAGCCGTGCATGATGGTGGCCGTGCCCACTCCGGCGTCATTGACCAGCGCGGCACGGCGGGCACCTATTACCGCTATTCCGGCCAATGCGCCTATTCCGGCTCGGAAATTAAATGCCTCGGTGAATATCGAGCCGAGGGCGGCGGGGACTTCGGTGATATGGGTGATGATGATGTAGAGCACCATGAGGAAATATATCGCCACCATGCCGGGCACAAGCCATGTAGCCACATGGGCGATACGGCGTATTCCGCCTAACACCACCGCCGCAACTACCGCCGCAATGGCAATACCACACATAAGCCTGAACACCGCCACGTGGCTCAGCCCCGAGAGGGCGGCAACGGAGGTGATGGCCCGTGACGACGCGAGTCCTTCAGGGGTGGTGAAAGTAGCCGTAAGTGCTTCCGTGAGCTGATTGGCATTCATGATGCAAAGCGTGCCGAAAAGGCCGGCCACGGCAAACGTCACCGCCATCCAGTGCCAGCGCGGGCCGAGCCCTTTGTCAATGATGTGCATGGTGCCTCCCACGGGGCGGCCGTCAGTACCCGTAGAGCGGTAGCGGGTGGTGAGCACACCCTCATAGTATTTCGTGGACATACCTACAATAGCGCTCACCCACATCCATAATATCGCTCCGGGGCCTCCCATCACTATAGCGATAGCCACGCCGGCGATATTGCCCATACCCACCGTAGCGGCCACCACCGATGCAAGCGCTTGCACCGATGAAATCTCATCCTTACCATCGGCCTGCTGCTTGCGGCGCAGTTCGGCCAGCGCATGCCGGAAATAGCGCAACGGCACCATTCCCGTGTAGAAAAAAAGGAACAATCCGCCCCCTATCAGTAAGAAGAAGAGCGGATAGCCACATATCGTATCGGCTATGGCGGTGATGGTACCGGCCATGGCTGAATCAGCGCTTGCGGTTGCGCACACTGCGCGCAGCCGACGATGACGTAGACTTGGGTTTCGTTGCCTTGGGCTTTGAAGCCTTGGGAGCCTTGGTAGAGGTCGACTCCTTGGTAGAGCCGCGCTTTGACTTCACGGCGCGCGACGAGCGGGTCGATGTCTTGGCGGGCTTATCCACGGCAGTAGAGTCAGCCGCTGCGGCAGCCAGTGCCTCAGCCTCCTCGCGGGCCTCGCGACGGGCGCGGAGCTCGGCAAGCGAGGGCACCCACAGCTTCTCCTCAAATGTATCGAGGCGATTCTGTATGCTGTCCTGAGCGTGCTTGAGTTCCTCGGGAGTCTGGTGCATCTGCATGAGCGACTTATTCTTAAGATTGCGGGTCTTGTAGATTTCGCCGTCGTAGAGGCCCAGCTGGAAGAAATCGTCGTAAGTGCAGGTGGCGAGGTTGTTGTCGTCGCTTACAAAGATATTTTGCGTAGAGAGGTAGGGGCGGAGGTCATCATATTTTACCCAAAACATGGGGTACTTCACAGCCTCGCCGCCGAAGTCGCCCGAGCGGTGGAGCACGGGACAGATGGCCTCGATGCGGGTGCGCATACGATTAGAGCGCTTGTCAAATTCCCACTTCTCGATGATATAGTAGGAAAGCACCTCGGTAGAAGGCACATCTGACGGATCTATCTCATACTTCGGTCGCTTCTCGGTAGAACCTTTGGCCTGGGTGTAGAGAATATGGAAGCGGTCAAACATATCGGCCACGTTCACCTTATAAGCATCGGTAAACATCTCGCGGCCATCGAGATACTCATAGCCGTCGAGCTGGCCGGCAGCCACGAGATTGAGGATGATGCGGAAGAGATTATCCTGCCCCTCGATATGCTCGTCGGGGAAATAGAGAGCGCCGTTGGCATCCTTGGTAAGGTCGAGCTGGCGGTACATCACGCGCATCCACTGGAGTTCGGAGTCGCTTACGGGCTCTTCTTCATAGAAAGCCTGCATGCGCTGCGTCACACCGTTCTTATCGGCGGCAGCGTCGCGGTCGCGTGGAGAATTGCGTTTAACCACCGACGAAGAGCTTTCGCTCTGAGCCACAGCGGCGGGAGCCGCGAGGGCGAAGAGGGCGGCTGCGATGAGCGTGTATCGGATGATAAGTTTCATTTCTTTATGGATGGGGATGAGTGATATTGCTTAGTTTACTATTACTTCCACGGGGTTGAGCAGGCGCTCAACACCGTCAGGACCAATGGCACGGATGCGGGAGATGTAGAACCGCTTGCCGCGCGACAGGCGCTTGAATGCATCCTTCTGGCGCTGGGAGAACTGAGCGCCATTTGACACCTCGGGAATCGCGTTGCCCATCTGGTCAAAGGTCACAGTCTCGAAGCCGAGCACCTTGAAGTCGATATTGAGCATATCGTCGTCGATGGCCGCGTCGATACCGGGGGCGGCAAGGAGTGTGGTCTTTGACAGCGGGCGCCCGCCTTTGTAGCGCTCGGGCTGACCGTTGGAACCGGTGAAGGTGATAAACGCCACGGGGTCAGGCAACTTGCGCACGCGGAAAGTGGAAGTGCTGACAGGGATATTGGAACCGTCGATGGAGGCGGTGACATTAATCACCGCATTCTCGCCCACCTTATTGGGGCGGGCAATCCACTGGTCGCCCTTGCGGGTGAGAGTGCCGTTGGTCATGGTGGCGTTGACGCTCGTCATGGGCACGCCCGGCACGGAAATCGACATGGGGTTGTCGATACCGGCGTAGAGCACATTCATCATCGTGGCCGATACGGTGGCCGTGGGCTCCATCACCACGTAGCTTGACTGGAACGGGTGGCGGGTAGATGAGCCGTCGCCGTGGGTCACTTCAAGATAACCAGAGTAGTCAAACGTACCGGTCGACGACGTGCCCAGCTCATAGAGACCATGCTCATTATTGAGCTTATTGCCGTTGATGAATATCTCGGGGCGGGCGGTGGTGTCGACAGCTGCGAGCACGATATTGGCCGAGTACTTGCTGCCGCGCATCACCATGCGCGACTGGGGGATGACGAAAGCATTGAGCTCATTGACGCGCACGTCGCCGGCATCCACGGCTGCAAGAAGATTAGAGAGCGCCTCGCCCTCGGCGAAACGTATATCATTCTGGAGCTTCGTGAGGAGGGTCACGGCGGCTACCACGGGCTGGTTTTCAAACTTCGCCTCCTCCCATTCCTGAGCCACCACCGTACCGGGGCGGCGGAAAGGAGCGGTAGAAAGCGCCTCTTCAATGGAGGCACGCTTGGCCGAGTCAGCCACGAGCGACACCACAAAGGCGCGGTAGTCGTCGACGGCCTCACGGAGCTGACGGCCACCGTCGGCACCGGGCGAGAGCATCACCACAGCGGCGCTTTCGAGGTCGTCGCGGCGCTGGATATCGGCCGGATCACCCTTGGGGCCGTCGGCCTCGCGCACTATCGCGAGCTTGAGCGAGTCCACCATAGTATAAAGGTGAGCTGCACGCGAGCGCAGGTGATCGGCACGGTCGAGCCAGGGGCGGCCCTTCTCGGGGTTCTGGTCAGTGAACGCCGAGAGCTGGGAGTAGATGGCGTCGTTGCGGCGACCCACGCTGGCATTAGTGCGCGCCAGTCCGTCCTCGACCTGCACGAAGCCGTCGAGCACGTCGCTCGACACGTTGAGCGCGAGCATGGCGGTGAGGACGATATACATGAGGTTTATCATCTTCTGCCTGGGTGAGAGCCTTACTATTGATTCTGCCATGTGGGGAAAGTTGCGTTAGGGATATTTATTCAGCCGCGGGCGGCATGGCGCCGGGGCGGTACATATTGACGGTCATGGCCGAGATCATTTTCTCGTAGACCTGATTGAGCTGCTGCATGTTGCGGGCCATCTTGTCAGTCTCCTCGCAGTAGCGGGCGCTCTGAGCGGCACTCTTTTCATACATGTCGCGTATGTCCTTGATGCCGCGGTTCACGCGGTCAATGGCGTCGAGCTGCGAAGCCACGCTCTTGAGCTGGATTTCGTAGATGGTATTGAGGCCGCCTATGTTGCGGTTGAGATCGTTCATCTGATTGATATAGCCGGTAGAATTGGCGGCTATGTCAGCCGAGTGCTCGGTGATGGCCGTGTAGCTTGCAAGGAGAGTGGAGCTCACGGCATTGAGAGCCTCGGTGGTGGCGTGGAGCTGCTGCATCTGGGCGGCAATGCCTTGCATCTGCTCCAGATACTCGGTGGTGGCGGTGGAGAGTTCGGCCATCTTGGAGAGCTGTCGGGCAGCCTCGGTCATCGACGCGATGCTATCTGAAATCGCCTGCGAATCCTCGTCAGAGAGGTGCAGGGGCGATGAATCCTTCACCGTGACGACCTCGCCCGAGCCGGCTGCAGCAGTGCCCGAGCCTCCGGCTATCACCACTCCGCCCTGCACGTTGCCGCGGGCAAGAGGTGCGGGAGCTATGGGGTTGCCGTCTTCATCGAGCTCCATCGAGCGCTTGTCGAGCTCGGGAAACACTTCCTCCCAGTGGTATTCCTTGGGCGGACGGTCAAAGGCCGTGATAATAAACATCACTACCTCGGTGCCCATACCTATACAGAGCAGGGCGTTACCGCCGGGGAGGTGGAGAATCTTGAAAAGCGCGCCCCAGATCACGATTGCGGCGCCTATACTGTAGGCGAAGTTGAAGAGACGCTGGCCGCCCTCCCACGAGAGGAGCCGGTTGAGCTTTGACTTGATTATTTCTTTATCCATTGCAGGGATGAGAGTGTGGTAGTGGTAAAATGGTGGTAGTGATTATTTAGCTTTCGTGCCCTTGGCAAAACCTATCTGGGAGCGCACGCAGCGGAAGCCTATGTAAGAGCGCTGCTCATTCTGATACTCCCACATGCGTATGTCGGAGCGGATATTGTGAGCCACGTCTTTCCACGAGCCACCGCGCACTATCTTGCGCTTCATGCGGTAGGGGTCTTCCTTGGCGGCGTCGTAACGATACTCGGGGTTGAGGTCAGAGGTGAGTTTTGACACGCTCTCGGTGTAGGCCGTCGAAGTCCACTCGCTCACGTTGCCGGCCATGTCGTAGAGGCCGAAATCGTTGGGCGAATATGTGCCTACCTTTGAGGTAATGAGCTGTCCGTCCTGCACATAGTTACCCTCCTGAGGCTTGAAGTTGGCGTAGAAGCACCCCTTGTCCTCGGTCAGAGGCAGGTCGCCTTCCCAGGGATACATATTTTCGCTGTTGCCGGCGCGGGCGGCGTATTCCCACTCGGCCTCGGTGGGGAGACGGTAGGGCTCGATGTAGACGCCCTCGCGGCCGAGCGAGCGGCGGAGGTAGTCAGTGCGCCAGTTGGCAAACGCATTGGCCTGCTCCCAGCTCACGCCTACTACGGGGTAGTCGTTATATCCTCCGTGAGAGAAATAGAGGCGGGTGTAAGGCTCGTTGTAAGCGTTGTCAAAGTCATTGATCCACGCGGTGGTATCGGGGTAGACGTTGACTATGTAGGTGTTGAGGAAGTCGTAGGGACCGGTGAGCGAGCGGGTGATGGTCTCGCGGATGATCTCGCCCTCGTCGTTGACCCACGCGGTATCCTTCGAGATGATAGGATTGGTGGTGGGAGTGGGACGATCGGTATTATACTCGCGGCGCTCGGCGTTGGTGCGGTTTTTGCGACGGGCAGCCTCGGTGTGGTTATACACCTCGTAGCGATAGTTGAGCTGCTCATGGTCGAGCTCGTGCACGCCTGTGATGGGATTCACGCGATACACGCTCTCGATGGCGCGGCGCTCATCCTCATTGGCATTACGCCAGGGGATAGGCTTGCTCCAGTTAAGGCGGGGAGTGACGGGATTGCCGTCGCGGTCCTCCTCGATCTTAAACTCCTCGTTGCCGCCGTAGGCGGGGTCAGCGAGGCGCTCGCGGATGATAGAGTCGCGCACCCAGTGAACGAATTGCTTGTATTTCGAGTTGGTGATTTCGGTTTCATCCATCCAGAAAGCGTCGACCGACACACCGCGGGCGTCGGCACGGAGATTCCACAGACTGTCGGCTTTCGACGGGCCCATCTTTACAGAGCCGCGTGACACGAGCACCATGCCGTAAGGGGTGGGTTCGGCCCACGAAGTACCCGAAACACCGGTCACCTCGCCGCCGGCCGAGCCGTGGGAGCCCGAGGCACACGATGCTACCGTGCCGATCACGATTGTAGTAAGGAGAAAATGAAATATTTTTTTCATAAGTCGCGTTATGTGGAGTCACGCCGTCACATGAGGCGTATGCTCTTGTGTTTGTTTTTATTTTTTTCCGAGAAGTCGAGTTTCAGACTGTACCCGGCGAAGATTTCGTGGCTGCCCGACGATGCCTTGGCGATGGCCGTGATGGGATAGTCGTAGCTGTAGCCTAAGAAGAACCCTTTGAAATCAACTCCTATCATGGCCGAGACGGCATCGTCGTAGCGGTAGCCTATGCCGGCTGAAATGAACTTGTTGTATCTCACCCGCGCCGTGACGTCAAACGTGGTAAACGTAAAGTCGCTCCGCACGAGCATGGAGGGGATCACTTCAAATAACGTGTTTTTTATGGGAATATTGCTACCCGCCATAAAATATAAGGTGCGCGGGGCGGTAAATTCAAAATTTTTAGCACTTGTGCCCTCGGCCGACGTGCCGCCAGTGGCGGTCTGCGAGTCGGAGGTGAAGGTGACGGTGGGGTTGTTGGCGTGGAGAAGCGAGATACCGGCCCAGAACTTGGGATGGTAGAAGTAGGCGCCCACACCGAGGTCGAGAGCGTTGCCGCCCACGTCGTGGGTGGGGATGGCTTCGTCGGTCGACTGGTGGTAGTCGTCATCGTCGGGGATAAACACTTCGGAGCCCTTGAATTTCTCGTTGAGCAGTCCCACGTTGACAGCCGCCGTCAGCACTCCCTTGAAGAGATTGAGCTTGTAGCCGAGCTGGATGTCGGCGGTGATGTTGGTATACAATCCGGCGGTCTCCTGCTGAAACATCACGCCCACACCTATGCGCTTCTTGCCTATCTTCACGGGCATGTCGCCGGTGACCAGGAAGGTGGTGGGAGCATTGTCGATACCCAGCCACTGCAGTCGCGAGCCGCCGCGGAGCCTTACGAAATCAGTCTCGCCCACGGCGCCGGGGTTATAGTAAGTGGGCACGGCCCAGTACTGAGTGAGGCGTGCGTCGGTCTGCGCCCGGCCATCGAGATAGCCCAGCAGCAGAAGCATAAGCGGCAGCAGGATGAGTGTCAGTCGGTTGCGTGTCATTCGAAATAGAAAGTGAATACCACCATATTGGAGCGCGCCTTGGCGAGCGATTGTGTAATCTTGAATTTGTCAGGGTCATCCACCAGGTCGGGGCGGTCGTGGATAAGGATGTCGCGCAGACCGAAGCAGAACTTTATCTCGGGGATAAACTTGAAAAACGGCAGGTAGAAGTCGCATCCGAATCCCACCGTGAGAAAAGCATCAAAGGCATTGGTTTTCAGGTAGTCGCTCGACTTCTTGGCCACGTCGAGAGCCGTCATGAAACCGCCCGTGATATAGGGGCGGGCGTTGCGCATGCGCATTCCCGAAAACTTCAGGTCGAGGGGAAGCACCACGTAGGTCGACTTGAGGTTCTGCGACAGCGTGGCGCCGGTGGTGTAGTCGCGCATCGTGATGTCACGGTTGCCGAAATACATGCCAGGCGTGAAGCGCAGGTTGAGATAGGTGCTCAGGCGGTAATCTATGAGGCCGTTGACGCAGAAACCGGGCGAAAATGCCGGTTGCTCCACAAACCATTGCTCGCCGCCGTCGGTGACGAAACCGTTGTGGGTGAACGATATATCCTGCGTGTGAGCTCCTATCGAGAAGCCGAGATGCCACTTGCGCATGTCGGCATACGGGCGATTCATCAGCTTGTCGTTAAGGTTCTGTGACATAGCCGAGATCACCGCCGCAAAGAGCAGAAATATTGTTACTGACAGGCGCTTTTTCATTATCTTTTTAACGGATTTATCCGCCCGAATATTGTTTAACCCGAAAATTTACAATATCTTTGCCCCTCAATCATTCATAAAAATCAGTATACCCCACATGAAAGCAATCTATCTGTGCATGGCCGCAGCTGCCATGATGATGACCGCATGCTCAGGCAAGCAGTCGACCGAAAACACTGAAGCCACCGTAGAGGAAGGCGTGGAAAATCTCGTGGAAACTCCCGAAATCACCGAGGCCAACTATGAGCGCGGCGCCGGTGTGATCGTCTACACTCCCGCCAAATTCCCCGCCGAGGTGCAGCCTGACAAGGAACTCCCCGTGGTGATCGACTTCAACGCCACCTGGTGCGGTCCCTGCAAGCGCTTCGAGCCCGTATTTGAAGAGGCAGCCAAGGCTCACCCTGAGGCAATCTTCCTCTCGATCGACGTTGACGACAATCCCAAGGCCGCCGAGCAATTTGGCGTCCACAACATCCCCATGGTAGTAGTGCTGATGCCCGACGGCACCACCCGCTCACAGGTAGGCGCCATGGAAGAAGCCGAATTCGCCGAATTCCTTGGACTCTGATTTCAGGAAGAATTTATATTGTCAAGTTGTCAATATGTCATGATGACAAATTGGCAACTTGACTTTTATATTCCAGCTCCGTGGCGGTGGGGGTGATGGTGAGGTGAATGGGGGCGGAGGTGATGAGGGGATAGTTGCGGGGGGTGTGGCCTACGGGGAAGTCGTAGGCGACGGGGATGCCGAGGTCGGCCACGATGGGGGCTATCATCTGCTCCATGGTGGCGGCGAGGTCGGTGGGGCGATAGTTGGTGAACTGCCCGAAGATGATGCCTCGCAGTCGACCGAGGGTGCCGTTGAGCCGCAGGGTGTAGAGCATTCTTTCTACCTTGTAGATGGGCTCGGAGATGTCTTCGAGGAAAAGGATGGTGTCGCCGGTGCCGGTGATGGTGTCAAACGGCGTGGAGATGAGCGACGACAGCACGGCGAAGTTTCCGCCGCGCAATATTCCCTCGGCTTCGCCCTTGACGGCGAGCTCGTGGGTGGGCGTGACGATGGGGCGCGCGGGCTGTCCGGTGAGGATTTCACGCAGTCGCTGCGAGTACTCGTCTTTGCCTCCTGATTCGGCCAAGTGGCGGCAGTTGGGAGCATGGAGCGAGGCTATGCCGTGAGCGCCCAGCAGGCAATGGAGGGCGGTGATGTCGCTGTAGCCTATGAGCCACTTGGGTGTGTCGCGCAGGGGTAACTTGTTGAGCTCTTCGAGCAGATGCACGGCTCCGAATCCGCCGCGCGAGCACATTACGGCATCGTATCGCGGGGAGGTGAGGGCTGTGGCGAGGTCGGCCAGCCGCTCGGCCACCGTGCCGGCAAATGACCCGTGGCGGGCGAAGACCGAAGGGAGAAGCTCGGGCACGAATCCCCATGACGCGAGCACGTCGGCCGCGCCGTAGACCACCTCAGGGTCAACGCTTCCCGAGGGTGATACGATAGCTATGCGGCTCCCCTCGCGGAGGGCCGGGGGGATGATAAGGGGGTGCATCATGCCACGCTTACGTCGATGCCCGTCTCGCGGCGAATACGCCCGGCGATAGCTTCAAGCTCCTCGCGGGGCACTTTTTCGAGCTCGCGCGCGGGTGTGCGGCGGTCGATGGAGTATATCATTATCTGCCGCGGGCCTATGGCGCGATAGGCTTCGATGAGCGCCGCGATTTCGTCGGGCGTGGTGTTGTCGACCTGCTTTCCGTCCCACTTCCCGCGCAGGAGCATCGTCTGCACGATGCAGTCGCGGCCGAAGGGGCGTATCATCTCGATAGCTTTCTCGGATGTGAACGACGGCGACACGGGGCGGTCGATAAGGCGCATCGTGGGTGTGACGGCCGAGTCGAGCTTCACGATATTATTGTCGACGCGACGCAGCGCCTCGGCCACCTCGGGGCGGTCAAGACGGGTGGAATTAGTGAGCACGCTGATTTTCACGTCAGGAAACCAGCGGTCACGCAGCTCTATGGTATCGTCGATAATTCCCTTGAAATCAGGGTGAAGGGTAGGCTCACCGTTGCCCGAGAAGGTGATTACGTCGAGATGCTCGCCGGCCTCGTGCATGGCGCGCAACTTATCGCCGAGCATAGCCTTGACATGCTCGCGGGGCGGAAGGCCGGTGGTGCCGGTGCCCTGGGCGTTGAATCCCGCCTCGCAGTAGAGGCAATCAAACGAACACACCTTACCGTCGTCGGGATCAAGATTAATTCCCAGCGACACGCCGAGTCGCCGGGAATGTATGGGTCCGAATACGGTGGAATGAAACAGTACGGTCTGCATTACTTTGCAGCGCCTTCAGCCTCGGCCTGCTGCTTGAGGAGGTCGCGGATTTCAGTAAGGAGCACCTCTTCCTTGGTGGGTTCGGCGGGAGCTGCGGCCTCTTCAGCGGCGGCTTCCTCCTGCTTGCGGAAGCGGTTCATCACCTTGATGGCGAGGAAGATACAGAAGGCGATAATAAGGAAGTTGACGATGGTCTGAATCCAGGTACCCCAGTTGAGTGTAACCTCGGGCTTGATGACTTCAGTTCCGTCCATCACGGCTTTCTGAATCACCCACTTATAGTCAGTGAAGTTCATACCGCCGGTGGCCACGCCCACTAAAGGCATGATAAGGTCATCGACAAGCGAAGAAACGATTTTACCGAATGCAGCGCCGATTACTACACCGACTGCCATGTCAATCACATTGCCACGCATGGCAAAATCCTTGAATTCTTTTAAAAGGGACATAATGTATAAATGGTTTAATTGTTAATTCTCAAGTAAGTTTCTATAATTAGTTTATATTAAGATTCGAGATTGATATTCGCAAGATTTAAACTTGCGAAGAGAGAGTTATGGTGTTCCATAATGACCGATGAGTAAGTTCAAAGATTGCAATATCAAGTCGAAGATTGATATAAAGTAATTGTTGAAACTTACTTTTGCTAACATATTAATGCTTAACCCCGCCCGAGGGTTTTACAAAAATATAACATTTCCCGCCGGAAATGCATAATTTAACATTATTTCACTAAACTTACACCGATATTTCCGCTTGCGGACCTAAATGTAGGGACGTCGCTGCGCGACGTTTCCGGGAGGGGCAATAAGGTATTATTATGTGATGCAATAAGTTACCATGGCTATAGCCCGAAACGTCGCACAGCGACGTCCCTACATTTTATGAATACCTTATAACTTATAACTCTGACCTATGACCTACTCGCCGTCGAGGGTGCGGGCGGTGATGAAGTCGTTGAAGGCCTGGCGGTAGCTGTCAGATACGGGGACGTAGCTGTTGCCAAACACGATGCGGTTGCGCTCGATGGTGGAGATGCGCGAGGTGTTGACGATGAAGCTGCGGTGTACGCGCATAAAGGGGGGCTCGGGCAACTTGCTCTCGATTGATTTCATGCTCAGGAGCGTCATCACCGGGCGCTCGCGCGAGGCGGTGTAGATGCGCACGTAGTCTTTCAGTCCCTCGATGTAGAGGATGTCGTCGACAGGTATCTGGATGAGCTTGTACTCGCTCTTTACTATGATGAATTTCTCGGCCTCAGGGGCGGGTGCCGGCGCCTGCGGTGCGAGCGATTCCTTCCACTGCAGGGCGCGGTTGGCGGCTTCGAGAAACTCGGGGTAGCTCACGGGCTTGAGCAAATAGTCGAGGGCGTTGAGGCGGAATCCTTCCACGGCGTAGCTGTCGTAGGCCGTGGTGAATACAATGCGGGTAGTAGGCGGGATGATGCGCGCAAATTCCACGCCGCTTATCTGGGGCATGTTGATGTCGAGAAACACCACGTCGTACTCGCCGGCAAGTATTGCGGCCGTGGCATCGTTGGGCGAGGAGTATTCGCCGCCGAGTTCGAGAAACGGGGTCTTGAGTATGTAGGAGGCGATCAGACCCGAGGCAAGGGGCTCGTCGTCGATCACGCAGCAGCGCAGTTTATTCATTATCCGAGGGGTTAAGGTCAATGGAAAGGGTGGCTACGAAGCGGCCGTCGCTGGTGGAAGTCTTCAGCGAGGCGCGGTCGCCGTAGAGAAGTGAAAGTCGTCGGTTGAGATTGGTCAGCCCTATGCCGCCCGGGTCTGAAGCCGAGCGTGGCGCGATAGCATTGGACGTGTAGCAGTGCACCACACCGCCGCTCGCCGTGAGCGAGATGGTCACCGGCTTGTAGGGGGCCGATGTGTCGCCATGCTTGAACACGTTCTCTACAAGCGTGATAAAGATGAGCGGGGCCACGGGCATCTCGGAGCAGTCGCCGCCGTCGAGCGTCACCTCCAGCGGCAGGGCCGGATTCAGGCGCAGCTTCATCAGCTCGATGTAGTTCCGGAGGAATGTTATCTCGTGTTCGAGCGGCACGGTGGCATGGTTTTCGTAGAGCATGTAGCGGAGCATGCGGCTGAGCTCGTGGACTGCGGCCTGAGCTTTTTCGGGCGCGATGGCGATGAGGGCGTAGATGCTGTTGAGGGTATTGAAGAGGAAGTGGGGGTTGAGCTGATTCTTGAGATTGGCGAGCTCTTCGGCTCGCTGGGCATCCTGCAGCTCACGGCGGCGCGACTCAAGGTATCGCCACTGCTCGCCGAGCTTCATCGCCACGGCCAGACCGATGGTGAGGATGGTCATCACGCCGTCGCGTATGAGCATTACCGTGTTGCGGGATATGAACGATACGTGGTCAGGATTCTTCGGAGGCTTGGCATGGGAGAAGCCGCAGAAATAGAGTACCGCGAGCAGCGCGGCTATGAGGACGCAATTTTTAAGCGCGAAGCTGCCCCACTGGCTGCTGCGCGAGGGCACGCGCCGCAGTATTCCGTAGTATTCCACATAAAACACTGCCACGAAGGCCAGCGCCTTGATGAAAAATTCGGGATGGACGCGTTTCCACGGGAAGGCGAGGCTCCACAGTACCTCGGGGAGCACAAAGAGCATCGAGATTACAAGCAGGTGGGTGAGGAATGTCAGCACCCGGCTACGGTTGAGTTGAGGCTTCATAGCTTTATGGGGTTGCAATATCGGCTCAAAGATGGTGATTTTTTGCGAGTCGTGCAAGTATCATCGACATTCGGCGCGTAAATGCCGACGATTACCCGATAACATGGGGAGCGCCCGAGGGTCAATGATTGACCTCGCGGGCGCTCCCGGCATGAGTTATGGTGATAATTCAGAAAGTCAGGCTGGCGGGTATCACTTTGCGGCCTTCTTGTTGCGGCGGGCGTCGGCCAGATAGGCTACGGGAGCTGCAACGTAGATGGTGGCAAGTGTACCGATGATTACACCGAAGATCATCGCGAAGGTGAACGAGCGGATCGAGTCACCGCCGAGCACGAAGATCGACAGGAGCACGAGCAGTGTAGAGCTCGATGTCATCACCGTACGGCTCAGTGTGGAGTTGAGCGATGAGTTGATGGTGGTGTAGAAGTCCTGCTTGGGATAGAGTGCCACATTCTCGCGCACACGGTCAAATACCACCACGGTATCGTTGATCTGATAACCGATTACGGTAAGCACGGCGGCGATAAACGTCTGGTCAACCTCCATTGCGAAGGGGAAGAGACCCCAGAAGAGGGAGTAGAAACCTACGATGGTGAATGCGGTGAACGACACGGCTGCGAGTGCGCCGAGCGAGAAGGCGATGTTGTGGAAGCGGATGAGGATGTAGAAGAACATGGCCACAAGCGCTATGATCACGGCGATGATAGCGTCGGTGCGCATATCGTTGGCGACGGTAGGACCTACCTTGGCCGACGACATGATACCTACGTTTTCATTAGTGGTCGAGAAGTCTTCGATCGACATGCCGTTGAGCTCATCGGTAAGACCGTTGTAGAGGATACCGGTGATTTCTTCATCTACACCTTCGTCGTCAGAGTCGATCTTGTAGTTGGTGGAGATACGTACCTTGTGGTCGTCGTCGATGGTGATGACGCTTACTTGAGCGCCCTCGAAGAGGGGAGCGAGCTTCTCCTGAATCTCGTGGGTCTTCACTGAGTGGTCAAACTGCACCACGTAGTTGCGACCACCCGAGAAGTCGATACCCTGGTTAAGACCGCGCACGAAGAACGAGCAGATTACTGCGATCACTGCGATACCTACCACGGTGAAGCTGATCTTGCGGGCACCGAGGAAGTTGAAGTGAGTGTTGTTGAACATCTTGCTCGAAAGAGCGGTAGTGAAGGTGAGGTTCTCGAAGGGCTTGGTCTTGGCAAATGCGATGTAGACCAGGCGGGTCAAGTATACTGCAGTGAAGAATGAGCAGATGATACCGATGATGAGCGTGGTGGCGAAGCCCTTAATGGGACCTGTACCGAAGATGAGGAGGATCACACCGGTGATGATCGACGTAAGGTTGGAGTCGAAGATAGCCGAGAAGGCATTGGAGTAACCGTCGGAGATGGCGGTGCGTACATTCTTGCCGGCGCGGAGCTCTTCCTTGGCGCGCTCGTAGATAAGCACGTTGGCGTCAACGGCCATACCCAGAGCGAGCACGATACCTGCTATACCCGAGAGGGTGAGCACTGCCTGGAATGAGGCGAGGATACCGAAGGTAAAGAAGATGTTGAATACAAGGGCGAGGTTGGCGATCAGGCCGGGGATGAATCCGTAGAAGAGGCACATGAAGATCATAAGGAGCACGAGTGCCACTACAAATGACCACAGACCGTCGTGGATAGCCTGCTGACCCAGCGAAGGACCGATTACGGTGTCAGAGATAATGTCGACCTTAGCGGCCATCTTACCGCTCTTGAGCACGTTGGCAAGGTCTTTTGCCTCGTCGGTCGAGAAGTTACCGGTGATCTGTGAGCGACCGCCTTCGATCACGCTGTTGACGTTGGGGGCTGAATAAACCTGGTCGTCGAGCACGATTGCCACCTGCTTGTTGAGGTTGGCGGCGGTGATGCGGGCCCATGAGCGGGCTGCGTCGGGCTTCATGGTCATCGACACGTAGTTACCACCCTGCATCTGGTCAAATTCGCTGGTGGCCGACGTGATCACGTCGCCTGAGAGAGCGGGCTTGCCGTTGGTGGTCTTGAGAGCCACGAGCTGATAGATTGCGACGCTGCGCTTGCCGCGGATAGAGTCCTCTACAGTCTCGATCTGGGGCTTGAACTCCCATGCGAGCTTGATGTTGCCGGGGAGGATGCGCTTGGCGGCATCGGAAGCGAGGAGGGTATTGATGGTGTCGCGGGCAGTCTCGGCTGCTACGCCCACACCTATAGGATTGCTTGTACCGCCGAGCTGGAAGAAGTACTCGGCAAGACCGCGGCCATCGCCGGTAGTGTCGGCGCGGAGGGCTGCATCGAGCTGCTGGATATAGGGCATCACCTCGGTCATCTGAGCGGTCTCGTAGAATTCGAGGTTGGCGCTCGACTTAAGAAGTTCGCGCACACGGTCATGCTCCTTCACACCGGGAAGTTCCAGAAGAATCTGACCGTCCTTTTCAAGTTCCTGAATGTTGGGGGCTACCACACCAAACTGGTCGATACGGGTGCGGAGCACATTGGTAGAGCTGCTTACGCGGTCCTTAACCTCCTGCTTCAGAGCGTTGCGCACAGCCTCGGGGCTCTGGCCACGCTTCACCTGATCCTTGAATACTACCGAGAGGTCAGCCGAAGGATCGAGAGCGGTGTACTGCTGATAGAAGATGTCAACGTAATCATTGCTCTTAGTAGCGCGCACTACCGAGTCAGTAGCGGCGAGGGCCTTCTCAAAGTAGGGGTTGCCCTCAGCGTTGGCCATAGAGCGGAGAATATCGGGAACCGATACCTGAAGGGTGACGTTCATACCGCCCTTGAGGTCGAGGCCGAGACCTACGCCAAGTTTCTGAACTTCATTGAAAGTGTAACCAAGATAGACTTTTTCGTTAGCGATGCCTTTGATGTAATCGCTGTAAGCCTTGCGGTAAGTTTCGGGGTCGTCGTTGAATTTAGCAGCCTCGGCTTTGGCTACGACCTCAGCCTTGTCCTCGTAATGGTTGGTCACCACGGTGAAGGAAAGGTAGAAGAGACAGATGAGCACGAGGAATATTGCTATTACTCCTGCAACAACGCTTCCCAATGATCCTTTTTGCATTGTGTTAATAAATGTATTAAAAGAGTGATTAATTTATTTAGTTCAAGGTAGTTAACCGTCCGGTGACGACACAGGGCGGCATTTCAGCTTGCAAATATAGCAATTTTTATTTCAATTTCCGCCATAATGATTTAAGAATTATGAAATTTTATAAAAATCCGGTGCCTGACGGCTTTACCGCGAAGCCGATGCGCCCGGGACGGGCAGCCATCTTAACAACCGCGGGTGCTCGCCACCCGTGGACAGGCCGTCCACCGCGCCACATCCAACCGCGGAGTGGTTGCACTGAAGCGTCACTGTGCAACCCACCCCGGCACACGTAGGGACGGTAGTAATCCGGAAACCAAATTTGACCTCTTGGATCTCCCGGCACGAAGCAAAAAATACCGAAAATTATAGTGAGCAATCTAACGATAAAGTTGGGCATAGTAGAATATCAATTAGATATACCATATAATTTCTTATCATATTCATTAAATATATTGTGTATTGTGGAATCACTCACTTCACAGCTATTAACAAACCACCAATCTTCCATATCTTCAAATTCTTTTCTGGAAACTGGCGTTGACATATTGTATTCTTCGTTATACATTAACTTTTTTGATATATATACATAAAATTTCATTTCTTGGAATGGGATAATTGATTCAATATACATATTGTCGTTGTTAAATAGTTCCTGTAATTTCTTTTGCTGAATATTTAAAAACTCTTTGAGGTTATTCGTTGTTGAGACATCCTCAATAGTATCATTCTCATCATCACAGAATATCAATTTAGAATGGCGATTAATAATGCGGTCATTTAGACGTTCTCTTAATTTATTCCCATATTTTTCAAACACCGGAAGCATGAATTCAAAACGCGATAAAGTTTTGTCATACCAAAGAACATCCGCTAAAAAATCAGAATCAATTGCGATGTCATTTCTCTCCCACCATTGTGACATAGTTTCCACATCATTCCTGGTGTATGATTCAGGCCATTGGCTTAATGGATTCAATAAATTACTAATTTTGAGAAATATAATAGCATCGTTAAATATTCCCATATTTTTGCCATTTATTGAATCATCAATGATTGATTTCTGAGCGTCTAAATCTTTATCTGTAAGTAGCTCTCTGATAGGGACACTGTTTCTATCACCTAATAATTCAGTCAAAGTATGGATCATTTCTTGTTCATAACTATGATAAATGCTACAGGCAAAGGAATTGTTATATAAAGTAAAAATGATAACCAGTATAAAAAATCTACTCATGTTATTTCTAAAAATGTATGCGTTCGACATTAAGAATTTTCCCATTATCCCCATGTATTAAAACTCTTCCTATGGGTTTAACATTGTAATTAAAATAATCTAATTCTGGACTATAATTAGTTGGCTGAGTCATAGATGGATAAACATCAATATTAATAGAACCATCATCTATATGTCTATTAGCTGACACATGAACACCTGAAACGCGTGACTCCGCACCAATCGCCTGACAATGTGAAAGTGCCTGTTTCATTTTCTCAGATTGATTACTTGATGGCATGATTGTTTGATATACGTATTGTTCATATGCTTCGTGACAAAAAGCACTAACATCCGACAGATACTCGCCGCTTCCAATGCTTTGTAAATCAGACACATCTATTGTAGCGGTTCCCATTTCTCCAATAAGCACTGAAGAATCCATGGTGAGATTCAAATGGGTTGTGTCGTTACTTTTAATTATTTTATTGAGTGTACTAACGAGATTTTGTTGTTCATCAGATAATTTTACTGATGGATCAATCTGCTCAAGGGATGCGATACCATTTTCATTGACAGAGAATTCATAGCCTCCGGATAGATATGTATTAATGATTCTACATAGTCCTTCTATAGCTCCTTTAACATTTTCCGTTATTTCCATTTCCATCCCCGTCGGATCCGTGAAATTAATTGGGTCGCCGGCGCAGAAGGCGAAGGGGGAGATGCCGACGTATTTTTCAGCGTAGGGATCCATTGTGCGGAAGGTGTTGCCGATGGCGGGGAGGGTGTGGCGGGCGGTGTAGTCGTAGACGGGGAGGCCGCGGAAGAGGGAGAGCTCTTTGGCGGTGTATTTGAAGGCGTTGGCCGTCGGTTCGGTCGAGGTGTTCATCGGCAGACCGTCGGCGTAGTAGAAGTTGGTCTGCGCCACGTCGTTGCCGTTAACTACAGCCATTACATTACCTTGGTAATCAAATACGTAGGAGTAAAATTTTCCGTCCTTTAGATAGCCGTAAGGGGTCTGCAAGCGATCAATGGTGTCATTGACCATGATGTAAGAGCCGATGTAGCGGGTCTCATCGCCTACAAACGTGGTAGTTGCGGCAGGTAATTTGCCGACAACGGTTTTACCGTTGCGCACGATATGTTTGCGACCCGAAGCATCGTAAACTATCTGACTTATAGGACGGTCGTTGCCGGCACTTACAGTATGCTTACGAAGTGAAGGGTTGTAGACTGCTTCAATGAATGATAAGCAGTCAATGGTTGCAGTTCTAAAATCAGATGTAGTAATTAATGAAAGCATTTAGTCTTTTTTCTGTTCGTCAGTGCGGAGAGCACGAGTGACTTTTGAGAAATAGGTGTATAGATATTTATTATCCTGCGGCTCGTTTCTGAAGCGATGCCTCAAGCACCCGTGTATAAACGGATAAAATATAAGGATGGGACACGAGTCTAAATATTTGACAATATTTATTACCATGTGTCCGGAAAAAATATAATTTTTTGGCAAAGTGCAAAGCTCCCAATGCAAGTTGTATTGGGGATAAGATTTTATGATAACCTCGCCGAGATATATGGAGCCTAAGAATGTAAATATTTTTTCTTCATGAGTAAGGTCGAAATTATAAATATACTTTCTAACGATAGGATTAGCGTTATTCAATCTTTCCTGATATTCTTCTTCGCTGATGGTAACACCGTTTATTAAGGGATACAATATTTCAGCGAGCCTGATTAACGACTCCGGTGTATATGTATTCTCCCACACCTTATGTCCGGCCATCTCGTTTACTTTTTCTTCAAACATTTTTAGATGCTCTTCGCGGTTCTCCATGAACCACTCATAAAACATCTTTAGTTCTTTTTTTGTGTACATATAAGCCGGATTAGTGTCTTCTTTAATAAGATTGGCTGCAATGTTGATGTCAATTTTTTGTGTCATAATTTAAGGATTTACTATTGTTATGCCGATATTGTTTTGTTTAAGCATTTGTTCGAGTGGACCAGTTGGTCCCACTTGACCGGTAATGGGGCTGGGATAGAAATGCCATTCAACGCTTTGTACTGTTCCTGAATTTAGAAGATTAACATCATTATTAATTTGACTCATAGTGTGGGAAGTTCGTGAAACTTTTCCAGTTTTTACTTCGATGGCTGTTGGGGTATTGGGTACAAAGACATCCACATCTCGCCGACCTAACGGTGTCTGAAAAGTCTTGGGCTTACCACCGGTAGCTTCCATAACAGCTTTTTCGGCGGCTTTCCCATTTAAGCGGTTAGTTACGACTTGTGGGGTTTTGGCTGCTGCATTTGATGCTGTTGCCGATTTGCTGATTGATTTGGAAATAGCATTAGCCGCAGATTTAGCCGCGGTAGGCCCCAGAGTGGCAGCTGCAGTGATTGTGTTGTCAGCAATTTCGCCTATTGTTTGAGCTGTTTCGGTAGAAGCACCACATGCTTCAGCAGCGGTGCTAATTGCCTGAGAAGTCAAGGTACGTTGCTCTTCGCCTGTAATAACTTTTGTACCACCGGTTGCGACATTGTCAGCTCCATGAACTACAAGAGGAACACCGACTACAGCTCCCACACCAGTAGAACTTAATGCGGCACCAACTTTCATCTCTATAAGACCACCAGCAGCTTGTAAAGCACCTTCAACACGTGTCATGGCATCGGGGGAGCATCCAGACGCGTCAATGAAATTTATTGGATCTCCAAAACAAAATGTGTAAGGCGAGAACGGAACGTAGTTCTCACTCAGAGGATCCATTGTGCGGAAGGTGTTGCCGATGGCGGGGAGAGTGTGGCGGGCGGTGTAGTCGTAGACGGGGAGGCCACGGAAGAGGGAGAGCTCTTTGGCGGTGTATTTGAAGGCGTTGGCCGTGGGGTCGGTCGAGGTGTTCATTGGTAGGCCGTCGGCGTAATAGAGGTTGGTCTGCGCCACGTCGTTACCGTTTACCACAGCCATTACATTTCCTTGGTAATCAAATACGTAGGAGTGGAATTTTCCATCTTTTAGATAACCGTAGGGTGTCTGGAGGCGGTCAATGGTGTCATTGACCATGATGTAAGAGCCGATGTAGCGGGTCTCGTCGCCTACAAATGTGGTAGTTGCGGCAGGTAATTTGCCGACAACGGTTTTACCGTTGCGCACGATATGTTTGCGACCCGAAGCATCGTAAACTATCTGACTTACAGGCCGGTTGAGCACCGTTCCCTCATAAGTAACCGATTGGGGAAGATTAAGGACATTGTATTTAATCGCCGTTATGGACGAGTGGCGATCCTGCGTCATGTTGCCGTTGGCGTCATAGGCATAATCGGCTGAATAAGTGGAAGGTACAGTGGGCTTAACCGCCGGGATTGTATCAATCGGATTCAGGTTGCCGAGCAAGCCGAATGGAGATGCAACGGAGGCTCCCGGGGTAGCGTCGAGTGGAGCTTTGGCTCGGAAGTCGAGCGAGGCTTCGTAGGGATAGTCAGGAGCATCGTCGGTGACGTAGCGGAGTTGATTCCCTTCGTAGTCAAGCGTTAAATCGTCAAGAAGGGCACCTGAGTTATAGTTTTTAGCGCCGTAACGACGAAGGCCGATGATATTCGTATTCTTGTCGTAGTCAAATTCTTCGGTATAGTCGACTGAGGTGTTTTCGAGGATGGATGCGGCTTTGGTAAGACGCCCGGCACGGTCGTACTGATAATTGAAAGTCAGATGTCGACCTGTCAGTCGGATGTCGTTTTTAGTAATTCTACCTGACTTGCTCGGGAAAGTTCCATTACCACGATAGATGTTCTGAATGAAGTGGGAGGAGTTTATGGCAGTCAGTGCCGAGCGCTTGTCGTAACTGAACGTGGCCGCAGCCTTGCCGGGCGCACCGTTGGAGCGGAGGCGGCCGAGGTTATCATAGGTGTTGGAGATGAGAGGGTATGTCGTTGATGTAGAGCCGTCGCTGTGGGTGAGAGTGACGGTGGTGGGGCGGTTGAGGCGGTCGTAACCGTAGAGATAGGTGTCGATAAACCTGTGGAAGCCTATTTTGTTTAGGGTCTCGCTCTTTGTAACGTTTCCTGAAAAATCATATTCGGTGGTTGTTTGAATCACCGAGTTGTCCGCAGCGGTTGACTGCGTAAAGACCGGGCGCTCAAACTTGTCATAGAAATTGACCGTATAAACCCGCGAGCGCACCGATGAGCCGAGGACTCGGTCGACCTGCGCCGTGACGAGCCCTGTGGGAGCCGTCAGTACATCGCCCCGCGTACATGTCACCCCAAGATAAGCCGGCACGGCATCGTAATACGTAGCCGACAGCATCTCAGCCGAGGGGAGCGACACGGCTGTGACATAGTGGGTTGAGTCAACGCCGAGCTCCCCGGCTCGATATGAGGCGCGCATCTGCATGGTGGCGCTTGCCGCCATGACCGACGAGCCGCAAGTACCTGTCACCACCACGCGCCCGGCCTTATCGTAGAGCGTAAACATCGCCTTGCCGTCGCGCCGCATATTGCCATCCTGCGTAAAGGCCGGCAGTCCGTCGGCATCATAGCAGAACAATCCAGTTGCCGTAACTGCCTCGCCCGATGCAAAAAGCACCGAGAAAAGGGACAATAATATGGTAATGAAACGAAGCATATGTCATTTCCTAGAAGTTGTATTTTTAATTTTGCGCCATCGCATAAACTTGTATAATAACACAAGTTCCGTCGCTATAAATACTTCATATAACCATATGGGAATGGCAAGTATATTCATAAGAATGAGGATTGTAATTAAACTGATAACACAATACGATATATAAAATGGCTTTGATGTTATATTTATCTTCACCGAGTCGTATCGGTCTTGAATTACAGCAAAACAGACATATAACGGGACAATCATCAAAAAAAGAGTATAGAATGGCATATCACCATATTCAGAATTAAATACAGACCATGGAAATTTCCCCGAGCTTGTAATTAATGGGAATACTACCAATCCTACAAATATGATAAAGACTACATAAGTAATCGCATATGCAATCATGGCAAACCAACTATAACATTGAATATCCAATAATAAGTCAAAAATTTTGCTTGAATGAGTTCTCTTCATATTACTCAACTCCTATTATTGGTTTATGCATTTGAATACCTTTTGATATTTCCTTAATTGTAAATGAGGATATACCATGAGTAAACTTATAAGGTGCGTGATAGAATATTAAGTTTGTTGCATTATTCATCTTAGCGCACCCCGCCAAGAAATCGTGATAATGACTAATAGATGTTGTAGGAACCCCCTTGACCGCACTTTGATTCTCAGGATGAAATGGTGCTAAGTCAATTTCAAACTCAATGATATTCTGACTCTCCTTTGAATCGATTATGCCTTGTTCCAACGCAATATTTAGAAGTTCGTCAACGAAACCTTTAGCATATCTTGCGCCCATGCTATGAGTGAATACTTTAATTGTTTCACCCTCTGATAGGTTATTGAGTATGTCTAGTCCATTTTGCTTAGCTGAGTTGCGACCTTCATTTTCTCGAAATTCTCCATTCAAGTTAAATATGCAATTTATGTAATCTGTATCATCTGGAGAACCATCAAAATAATAGTCATTATGATCGTTTAAAAAATCCATAATTAAATTATTTATACCCTCCCAATATTCTGCAGAACCACCGTCACCAACATCAAAACCATTAATGAATAACACAGCTTTGCCAGTTGGATCTGTACAGTTAACAGGATCGCCTAAACAGAATGCATAGGGAGAGTACGGAATATAATCTTCGGCATAGGGGTCCATCGTGCGGAAGGTGTTGCCGATGGCGGGGAGGGTGTGGCGGGCGGTGTAGTCGTAGACGGGGAGACCACGGAAGAGGGAGA
>CAYZFG010000017.1:0-37997 GCA_964477665.1 uncultured Staphylococcus sp. | reverse complement strand
CACACGGTGGATACAATCATGAGTATCATGTAGATATTGCTCAGATTACCCACGAGCAGACATGGCACGAGTATCGAGAGGATGATGATGATACCGCCCATGGTAGGGGTGCCGGTCTTCTTCATCTGTCCTTCAAGACCCAGGTCGCGGATTATCTCGCCCACCTGCATGAGCTGGAGGCGGGTGATGATCTTGCGCCCGATGAAGAGGGCTATGAGCAATGAGAGCACAAATGCGCAACCGGAGCGGAATGTAAGATAGGTCATGAGGCGGCCTCCGGGGAGGTCGTAGTCGCGCAGCAGGTCAAAGAGGTAGTAGATCATTTGCTCGGAGTGGATTTTTCGCGTGAGATGATGTTACGTATTTCCTCGCGGTCGTCGAAATGATGCTTCACACCGGCTATCTCCTGATAGTCCTCGTGACCCTTTCCGGCTATGAGCACCACGCTGCCGGGTGTGGCGAGCATCGTGGCGGTGAGGATGGCCTGGCGGCGGTCAGGTATCTGAAGAGTGCGGGCGGCCTGCTCGGCGTCAAGACCCTCGGCCATCTGGTCGATGATGTCCTGAGGATTCTCGTCGCGGGGATTGTCGCTGGTGAGGATAAGCTGCTCGGAGCGTGAGGCAGCTTCGCGGGCCATGATGGGGCGCTTGCCGTGGTCACGGTTGCCACCGGCTCCCACCACGGTGATGATACGGCCCTGCGGCCCCACGACCTCGCGTATGGCCTGGATTACGTTGACCACAGCGTCGGGGGTGTGGGCGTAGTCGACTATGGCGGTGTAGCCCTTGGGGGAGTGGAAGGCCTGGAAACGGCCGGCCACGGGCACGAGCTGACTCATGCAGCGGAGCACGTCGTCGCGATTCCAGCCAAGGAGTATCGAGGCGCCGTAGACGGCGGTGAGATTGTAGATATTGAAGCGGCCGGTGAAGAGGAGCTCTACCTCGGTGCCGTTAAATGAGGCCAGGGTGCCGTCGAGACGGCTCTCGATAATGCGGCCGCGGAAGTCGGCGTCGGGGCTCTGGAGTGAATATGTGTAGCGGGCGGCACGGGTATTCTGGAGCATGACGGCGCCGTTTTTATCGTCGGCATTGGTGAGGGCGAAAGCGGTGGAGGGGAGGCGGTCAAAGAATGATTTCTTGGCTTTGAGATAAGCCTCGACGGTCTTGTGATAGTCGAGGTGGTCGCGGGTGAGGTTGGTGAACACTCCGCCGGCAAATGTCAGTCCGGCGATGCGGTGCTGATGAGCGGCGTGGGAACTGACTTCCATGGCGGCGTAGGTGCATCCGGCTTCTACCATGCGGTGGAGGAGTTCGTTGAGCGTGAGGGGGTCGGGGGTGGTATGGGTGGCGGGGATGCACTCGTCGTCGACATAATTGGCCACAGTGGAGAGCAGGCCGGCTTTGTGGCCGAGGAGGCGTGCCATCTCATATATAAGTGTGGCAGTGGTGGTCTTGCCGTTGGTGCCGGTGACGCCCACGAGGCGGAGCTTCGACGAGGGATTGTCCCACCATGCTGAAGCGATCTGTCCCAGAGCCACAGCCGATGAGGGCACTTCCACATACACCACCTGAGTCTCGATAATGGGAGGAATCTCCTCACACACTATCACCGCGGCGCCCTGCTCGGCGGCACGGGGTATGAACTGATGTCCGTCGACGCTGGTACCGCGCACGGCCACAAAGAGTGAGCCGGGCACTACCTTGCGCGAGTCGGCCGTGACGGCCGTGATTTCCACCGGTGTGGTGGAGTCGCCTATGGTGCGCTGTATCTCGATTACCGAAAGGAGTTCGCTTAGCTTTTTCATATCTTATTGTAGTATATTTTCTTATCAATGGCTTAGGGCAAGTCTTACCGTGGTGCCTCGCGGGGAGTCAAATCCCGGGGTGGGCGACTGATTGGCTACATAGCCGGTGCCGCTGAAGGCCACCTCGTAACCGGCTTTTTCGAGAGCCACGATGGCATCGCGTATGCCGTAGCCGCGCACGTCGGGCACTCCGCCGTGGCGCTGAACGGGTGCCTTGAGCTCGCGGCGGCCTGAGGGCATGGCGAGGGCGGTCTTAAGGCCGGGGTTGATACCTTTGACGGCCGAGGCGAAGAAGGTGGCGCCTGCGGGGCCGGTGATGCCGGCGGTAAAGTCAGGACTCTCGCCGAGCATTCCGCGTGAGTAGAGCTTCATGGCGATGTTCTTCACAACCTGCCCCGAGGTGGTGGCCGCTCCCACAAACTTGCGCTTGGGGTAGCACGTCAGCACTATACATGAGTATTTGGGATTCTCGGCGGGGAAGAAACCGCAGAAGGCAAGGCGCTTCTTGGAGGTATTATAGGAGCCGTTTTCTATCATGTAGCATGTGCCGGTCTTCCCGGCGATGCGCACAAGGTCGTTGCGGAGGAATTTTCCGGTTCCATGCTCGCCCCACACTACATTGGTGAGCATCTTGCGCAGCGTGGCGGCGGTGGACGGGGAGCAGGCGCGTCCTGTGCCCATGCTGTCGACGGGGAGTATCATGTCTTTGCCGGCGCCGCGTATCTCTTTTACCAGGCGGGGGCGCACGAAGCCGCCGTCGTTGGCGATGGCGTTGTAGAGCGCAAGGGTGTAGAGCGGGGGTATCTCGGTGGCGTAGCCGTAGCTCATGCGCGAGAGGGCGATGCGGCCGCCGCGGTCGTTGTGAATACTGTCAAACCGCGGCCGGGTCTCGCCGGCGATGCCGGTATTCATGGGGTCGAGAAATCCGGTGGCTTTGACGCGGGAGTAGAAGGCGCCGGGGATGCTGTCGTAGCGGCGGGTGATGATGCGGGCCATGCCTATGTTGGACGACTGTTCCAGCACTTCGCCTACTTTGATTGACGATGTGTAGTGGGCGTCGGTGATGGGGCGGCCACCGGCGTAGGCCCAGCCGCTGCCGGTGGGGAGTTCTTCATTGAGATTCTTGACTATTCCGTCTTCCACGGCTATCATCATGGAGAGGGTCTTTACGACCGAACCGGGTTCATATCCCATCACGGCACGGTTGAGGGCCTCGACGTAGCCGGGGCCGTAGGGGTTGCGCTCAAGATTGGAGATGGCTTTGATGTCGCCGGTGGCTACTTCCATGAGCACGGCCACACCCCAGTCGGCCTGCACGGTATCGAGCACATTGTTGAGCTCGTTTTCCACTATATCCTGCATGGCGATGTCGATGGTGGTGACGATGTCGCAGCCGGGTATGGGGTCAGTGTCGGTGCGGGAGGCTATCTTGCGGGTGAGGTTGACCATCTTGCCGTAGCCTTCCTTACCGTAAAGCAGTGAGTCGAGGGCTTTTTCGAGGCCCGAGATGCCGTGGATCTGGCGCGACTGCTTGCTCTCGCCCACGCCTCCTATGCTTCGGCGCGCCATGTCGCCGTAGGGGTTGTAGCGCTTGAGGTAGCTCTCGGTGATGAATCCGTTGCGGTTGCGGTTGCGTATCTTGAAGAAGGGGAGGGTGCGGAGGCGCTGCACGTCGGTATTGGTGATACGCGATATGAGACGGTAGGCGCGGGGGCGCAGACTGTCGGGCTTGTCGAGCGGGGCCATGAGATGACGGTGCCACTCGGCGCGGGTCTTCTGCGGGAAATAATAGGCCATGGAGTCAGCGATAGTATCGACGGCGGCGCGGTATTTCTGCTCGTTGAATTTCTCGGCGCGGAAGTCGAGACGCACGGTGTAGAATCGCAGGTTGGTGGCAAGGATGCTTCCGTCGTTGGCGAGGATGTTGCCGCGCGGGGGGAGAATGGTGTCGATGCGCTGGAGCTCGGCGTTGGCCTTGTCGTTCCACTTCTCGGCGTTGACCACGGTGGTATCCACGAGCTTCACGATAATGCATATCGAGAGCACGAGGATGGCGGCAACGATGATACCGTAACGGAAGAGTATATTTGTGCGGTTGTCTTTCTTCATTTTTCGGCCGGGATTCGGTAGGGTGGTTGTGTCTGTACTTTAAGATTAAGATGGAGGGAGTCTACGACCTGCTGCATTGAGGTCTCGCGTATGCGCCCCATGAATCGGCTACGCTCGTGGGCTTTCTCGTTGCGGATTATTTCGAGGCGGCTCTGCAGGGCGTCGATTTTTTCGAGGTTGGTAAGGGAGGTGTATTTGTTGGTGATATATAGCAGGAGCACCACGATGGTTATAAGCACGGCGAGCCAGTTGCGGGCGAAGAAGTCGCTCGACAGGAGCTGTCCGCGGAATAGGCGCGAGATGAATGAGCCTTGCGTCTTGCGGTCAGGGGTGGTGGTGCTGTTGGTTGTCTTTGCCATTGTTTAGTGGAGAGTGGAGGGGGAGAGTTATGAGTTATAAGTTATGAGTTATAAGTTATGAGTTATAAGTTATGAGTTATAAGTTATGAGTGATAAGTTATAAGGGGTGGGGGAGGGGTGAGAGTTATAAGTTATAAGTTATGAGTTATGAGTGATAAGTGATAAGTGATAAGGGGGGGGAGGGGTGGGAGGATTTTTTTGGTTTCGGGGGTTGGGGATTTGGTTTTTGGGAAATGGAGATTTGTTGTTTTGGAGGAAAAATCGCCATTCTGAGGCTTGTGGTAGGGGGTAAAAGAATTATTATTTGTTTTTTGATTTTTTGGATTTGGTTTTTGAGTTTTCTATTTTGGTTTTCTCTCCACTCTCCGCTCCGGCCTCTCCGCTCTTGACGGCAATGCGCAGCTTGGCCGACCGTGAGCGTGGATTTCGGGCGATTTCTTCTTCTGTTGGGACGATGGGACGGGAGTTGAGCATCTTCATCGGAGCCTCGACACGGCCATAAAAATCCTTGACCTGTCGACCCTCGAAGTTGCCGGTCTTCATGAAATTTTTCACTATGCGGTCTTCAAGCGAGTGGTAGGTAATTACTGCCAGGCGCCCTCCGGGGCGGAGTGCCTTGCAGGCTCCTTCGAGCATCTCGCGCAGCGCGGCCATTTCATCGTTGACCTCGATGCGCAGTGCCTGAAATACCTGAGCGAGCTCTTTCTTCTCCTTGCGGGGGTCGATGGCGGGGGAGATGATTTCAAGGAATCGGCCTACAGTGTCGACCGGCGCCTGGCGGCGTGCAGCCACGATGGCGCGGGCTATGGCGCGCGACTGGCGAAGCTCGCCGTAGAGATACATCACGTCGGCGATACGCTCCTCGTCAGCCTCCTCAAGGAATCGGGCGGCACTCATGCCGGCGCTGCGGTTCATGCGCATGTCGAGCGGGCCGTCGGCGCGGAACGAGAAGCCGCGCTCGGGGGTGTCGAAGTGGTGAAACGATACGCCTAAATCAGCAAGTACGCCGTCGACGGAGTCTACGTCGTAGAAGCGGAGGAAGTTGGAGATATATCGGAAGTTGGAGTACACGATTGTAAACCGCTCGTCGGTCATGGCGCGCTCCACGGCATCGCGATCCTGGTCAAAGCTGTAGAGATGTCCTCCCTGAGCGGCGTCGAGGTGCTCCACGATGGCACGTGAATGGCCACCGCCGCCGTAGGTCACGTCGACGTATGTGCCTCCGGGATGGATGTCAAGGGCTTCGATCGAAGCGTCGAGCAGGGCGGGGATGTGATATGGTTGGTCGGTCACGGTGTGGAGTGTTGGGTTTCAGGCTGTAAAGTTACGAAAATAATTTGCAAATTAAAACTCCCCGCCGCTCACTTTTTGTTAATTTTTTATCTACAACCGATTACAGCTATCCGTAGCGGCATTCCGCTCCACCTCCGGCTAATTTGCGATTGTAAATTTTTGAAAATCCAAATAGCCCGTTAAGACATAAAATTTGCGCTGATACCCGTAGGCATCAGCGCATTATGGAAGAAAATGAGATGGAATGCTGATTATTCGGCTACGCTTGTCTCGGCGCGCTTGAGGTATTTCTTGATGTCGATACCGTTTTCCTGACCATACTGGGGATATTTCTTGAGGATTTCAGCATATACATCGGCCTCGGCTTTGTATTCCTTGAGGTGACGGTATACGGTGGCTTCCTTGATCATGAAAGCGGGGGTGTAGTGGGGGTTGTTGTCAGAAATCTTCACGGCTTTCTTGAAACATTCGAGAGCCTTGTCATACTGCTCAAGGTTGACGTAGCAGTCGCCCATGAGTGAGCGCGACGATGCACCGATGATGCTTTCGGTGGGCTTGTAGTCGCTGAGGTATTTGATGGCCTCGGCATAGTCGCCTTTCTTGTAAAGAAGGATGGCGGCGTTGAGGTTGGCAAGGTTGCCGCTCTCGAAGGAGTGCTTGTCGGCTACTTCCTGATATTTGGCCAGAGCCGTAGAGTCGTTGCCCATGAGGAGTTCGATGTCGGCCTGTCCGAGTGCTTTTGACGCAGCTTCCTTGGCGGGCTGACGGAAGGCATAGACATAGATCAGAATCACGGCCACAATAGCTACTACGCCTACGCTTGACCAGAGGATGATCTTGGGATTGTTCTGTACTTTTTCACCGATGCCGGTGAGTGTGTCGTTGACCTCGTCGATTGATGTGCGGGTCTCTTCTTGGGGCTTGTGGTTTGCCATTGTTATATGTTTTTTTCGTTTTTTCTATTTTTTCCGAGTTGCAAAATTAATAGGTTTTTCTCAACTAAAAAAATTTCAGACAGTTTTTTAAGTGAATTTTGCGTTTACTTGACGGCCGGATGATGATTGCGACAATTTTCCCTACATCGCTGATTTTCTGAAATTTAAAGACTCTTAGCTTCGACGATTATATCAATCTATTGATTTTCAGCAAATTAACTCTTACACAGATATTTCAGCCATGCGTAATGACGGCGGCGCGGGAGGTAGGTGAGGTCGGGGCCGTGGCGGTAGGCTTCGCGCTCGAAGGACAAGTTAAGGTAGGCCTGCCGGCTGCTGCGGTACCGGATGAGCTTGACCGCCCACTCAATTATATAAAGGATATATAAGGGCAGGAAGAGGAGCTCGCGCTGCTGGGCGGTGTGAATTTTCTCGTGGTTGATGACCTTGTCGGTAATCCAGCTCGCGTCGCGGGTCCATATCGAGCCGAAAAGATTCACGCAGTAGCCGTCGGGTATCAGAGGAAATTTAATTATCATTTTCCGTGGATGGGGTAGGGGAGGAGGGTTGCTCGTCGGCGGCATGGAGCGCCTGATAGACTATGGATGCCCGGGCCGGTCCCACCACGTCGCCTATCTCTTCGAGGGCGGCGGCGCGCAGTCGCTTGAGGCTCTTGAAATGTGACAGCAGAGCTATGCGAGATTTCTCGCCTACGCCCTTGATAGAGTCGAGCTCTGATACGGCCTGGGTCTTGGAGCGGCGGTTGCGGTGGTGTGTTATACCGAAGCGATGGGCCTCGTCGCGCAGGTGCTGGATGACGCGGAGTGTCTCGCTGTTTTTGTCAATATAGAGGGGGATGGAGTCACCGGGGAAGTAGATTTCTTCAAGTCGCTTGGCGATGCCTACGAGCGCTATCTTGCCGCGCAGACCTATGGCGTCGAGTGCTTCTACTGCGGCCGATAGCTGACCTTTTCCACCGTCTACCACCACGAGCTGTGGAAGGGGCTCGCCTTCTTCCATAAGGCGGGAGTAGCGGCGAGTGAGGACTTCTTTCATGGATGCGAAATCGTCGGGGCCTTCCACGGTCTTGATGTTGAAGTGGCGATAGTCTTTCTTTGACGGGACGGCATCCTTAAAGACTACACACGAGGCCACGGGATTCGTGCCTTGGATATTGGAGTTATCGAAGCACTCGATGTGGCGGGGCAGCTCGCTGAGGTGGAAGTCTTGCTGTATGCGCTGGAGTATGCGGTCAGTGCGGAGCGAGGGGTCGCGCTTCTCGGCGGTCTTGATTTTGTCGATGCGTTGCTGGCGTGCATTCTTGGCCGAGATTTCGAGTAGCTTGAGTTTGTCACCTTTCTTGGGCACGGTGAAGGTGACTCCGGGAAATTCCACTTCGGGAACTTCCGCCACTATCACTTCCTCGAAATCCACATCGAGCGACTGGCGGATTTCGGCCATAGCATAGGCAAGCATATCGGCAGCGCTTTCGTCGAGTCGCTGCTTGTATTCGAGCGTCACGCTGCGCACCACGGCGCCGGCCCTCACGTGCATATAGTTGACAAATACGGCGGCAGATCCCTCCTCGCGGTCGATGCCAAACACGTCGACATCCGTCAGCGCCGGCGACACGATCACACTCTTGGAGCGGTAGCGCGTCACGAGGTCATACTGCTCCTTTACCTCCTGAGCTTCCTCAAACCGTAACTCTTCCGAGAGCTTTTCCATCTCGTCGCGAAGATAGCGGAGCAGTTCGCCGGTCTCTCCGCGGAGTATCAACCGCACCTTTTCTATATACTTGCCATACTCCTCCTCAGAAACCAGCCCAACGCAAGGGCCGCAACATTTCTTTAGATGGTAGTCAAGACACAGGCGCCCTTTTCCTTTTGCAATGTATTCAGGGGTGATGGCATGGCGGCAGGAGCGAAGCGGGTAGAGCTTGCGGATAAGGTCGAGCACGGTGCGGGCCACGGCGGTATTGGTGTAAGGGCCGTAGAATTTCGAGCCGTCCTTGATCAACTGACGGGTAAGGAATACACGCGGGTAGTGCTCATTGGTCACCACAATCCATGGATAAGTTTTGTCATCCTTCAGCAGCACATTGTAGCGGGGTTGGTAAGCCTTGATCATCGAGGCTTCGAGGTTGAGCGCATCCTGCTCGGTGGGTACGACGATATACTTCATGTCGGCGATCGCCCTCACGAGGAGATTGGTGCGCAATCGGTCGTGGGTGCGGTTGAAGTAGCTCGACACACGTCGCTTGAGGTTTTTCGCCTTGCCTACGTATATCACTGTTCCATCCTTATCGTAGTACATATATACTCCGGGCGTGTCGGGCAGGATGGAAATCTTTTCAGCGAGTTCGGGTGACTTTTTTATCATGGAATGGTGTGGTGAGGATTGATAGCGACGGACGCGCCGTAGGGCACGTCCGTCAAGTATTTTGCAGCGGCCGGCGATGCCGCTACGGTAATCAATATTTAAGCAGTGAGGTCACTTCAGCCTCAGCGGGGAGTGCGGCACGGCCGTTGAGTGCCGTGAGCTCTACGATGAAGTTGATGTAGATTTTCTTGGGGTTCATCGACTTCACGAGGTTGTAAGCGGCAGCCATAGTGCCTCCGGTGGCGAGCACATCGTCGTGGAGCACCACGATATCATCTTCGGTAATAGCATCGCGATGTATCTCAATCACGTCCTTGCCATACTCTTTATCGTAAGATGCCTGTATGGTATCAGCGGGGAGTTTGCCGGGCTTGCGCACGGGCACGAAACCGGCGCCGAGCTCAAATGCGAGGATGCTGCCTCCGATAAAACCGCGAGACTCGATGCCCACTACCTTGGTCACGCCTTTGTCACGGTAGAGCTGAGAGAGATCCCAACCGATTATGTGCAGGCCGCGGGGATCTTTGAAGAGAGTTGTAAGGTCGCGGAAGATGATTCCCTTCTGGGGGAAGTCAACGACGTCGCGAATTTTCGACTTTAAGTATTCCATATTTTCAGATATTAAATTTTCCTTCATAGCGGTAAAATGTTTCACGTGGAACAATGGATTTATCTACCCATAAGGAGTAGAAGTATATTGACATCAGCCGGAGAAATTCCCGGTATGCGGGAGGCTTGCCCCACTGTCTCGGGGTCGATTTTCTCAAGTTTCTGGCGGGCTTCGGTGGAGAGCGCTTTAATTGTAGAATAATCAAGTTTGCCCCGAATCTTCACACCTTCGAGGCGGCGGAGCTTGTCGGCGATTAGCTGTTCGCGCTTTATGTAGCCGTCATATTTCATCAGCACTTCTGCTGCTTCGATGATTTCATCGCGACGCTCGGTCTCGATATTGTTATCGACAAATTCGCGGAAGTCAGGCAATCCTTCTATCAACAGCCCGAGATTAAGCGAAGGCTGTAGCACAAGATTGCTCAACTTTACACCTTGTTTCACCGGCTGCAATCCGAGTTGTTCGAGATACGGATTTATTACCGCGGCCTTAACGGAATATTCGTGGCAGAACTGTATCAATACATCGCGCTGGGCTCGCTTGCTCTCCATCAACTCATAACGATGCTTGTCGACAAGCCCCACTTCATAACCGCGCGGCGTAAGTCGCATATCGGCATCGTCTTGGCGGAGGAGTATGCGATACTCGGCGCGGGAAGTAAACATGCGGTATGGTTCGTCTACGCCTTTAGTAACAAGATCGTCGATGAGCACGCCTATATATGCTTCATCTCTGGCAAGGATAAATCGTTCATCGCCGCGGGTGGATAGAGCGGCATTAACGCCGGCAACGAGTCCTTGTCCGGCGGCTTCTTCATAACCGGTAGTTCCGTTAATCTGACCGGCAAAAAACAGGCCGGGTATCAGTTTGGTTTCCAGTGAATGGTAGAGTTGCGTGGGGTCGAAGAAGTCATATTCGATGGCGTAACCGGGGCGAAAGAGTTGCACGTCGGCAAGAGCCGGAATGGTAGCCAACGCGCGGAATTGCACATCCACAGGTAGCGAACTCGAAAAGCCGTTGAGATAGTATTCGGTGGTCGTTTCACCTTCAGGTTCGAGGAAAAGCTGGTGCTCGCTCTTGTCAGCAAAGGTCACAATCTTTGTCTCGATGCTCGGGCAGTAGCGCGGACCGATACTCTGAATCTGCCCGTTGTAAAGGGGAGAATCAGGCAACGCGTCGCGAAGGATTTGATGAGTTTCGGGGTTGGTATAAACCGTATGGCACGGGCGCTGGCGTAGCACGCGTCTTGACTCGGGCAGGTAGGAAAACTTATGGAAATCGTTCTCACCCTCCTGGAGGTTTGTCAATTCCCACTTAACCGACCGACCGTCAATGCGCACCGGTGTACCGGTCTTCATCCTGTCGGCGCGGAAGCCTAATTCTATAAGTTGCTCGGTAATGCCACGAGATGCCGGCTCGGCCACGCGACCACCGGGCAACTGTACTCGCCCTATATGCATAAGGCCGTTGAGAAAAGTGCCATTGGTAAGCACAACAGCTTTCGCATGGAACTCGATACCGAGAGCAGTTTTCACACCTGCTACACGTCCGTCTTCGATAATCAGACTCGTCACCGAATCCTGCCACATCCACAGGTTTTCAGTATTTTCAAGAATCCCACGCCACTTTAGTGAAAAAGCCATGCGATCGCTCTGTGCGCGAGGGCTCCACATTGCAGGCCCCTTAGAGCGGTTGAGCATCCGGAATTGGATGGCAGTCTCGTCTGTGACAATTCCCATCATGCCACCGAGTGCATCTATCTCCCTGACTATCTGGCCCTTTGCAATACCACCTACGGCAGGATTGCAACTCATCTGGGCTATTTTATTCATGTCGATAGTGATGAGAAGCGTCTCGCATCCCATCCTTGCCGACGCCGAAGCAGCCTCACAACCGGCATGTCCCGCGCCCACAACTATCACATCGTAGCTGAATTTCACGTTAGAAAGTATAGTATAATTATCTGATTTACAACTACTTTAACCTCTTCAATTCATCAAGCGCAACGAGCGCTGCATCTTCATTACGCTCCATAATCTCGCGCTCGCCCGGTCCTTTGTCGTCGATACCGCAGAGGTGAAGCACACCGTGGATGATCACGCGATGCAACTCGCGCTCATAGCTTTGCCCCACGGCATCAGCATTAGTCGTCACAGTGTCAAGCGAAATATACATCTCACCCGCTATAAGCGGAGGCCGACTATAATCAAAGGTGATAATATCTGTGAAATAATCATGGTTGAGAAAACGGCGGTTGACCTCAAGGATCTTCTCATCGTCGCAAAAGATATAGTTAAGTCGGGCGACACTACAACCATGGTCGTCGGCTACCCGACAAATCCACTCGTCGAGCAGTCGCGTGTCAATCTCGGGCATCGCGACATCACCGGCAGTTGTCCAATCAATTTTGGGATTCATTCTTTAAGATATTACTCACAAAAATAAGAAAAAATCTCCAAACTGCCAACTCCCGATTTTTCAGGATGAAAATCACGTAACGCAAAAATCACCCTATTTTCCTATCTTACAAAGGTTTAGCACAAATTTAACCCTCTGAGAATCGAATAAAATCCACCATCTGAAATGCTATAAGGAAATATTCCCATAACAAAGCAGAAAATCTTTAAGCGGTTCTCTCATATATCAGGATTTTATCATTATCAACACTCGGTCGCGCAAATTCGAGGACGCCATCGTAATCTAACAAATCTACCCGACGGCCTAACAAATCAGAAAGATCCATCAACATACCACCCCTACGCAAAAGCGACACTCTTCCTGACTGAGTATCGTAATCTACAAGCAGGTCGATATCACTATCAGAAGACTCCTCGCCCCGCGAGCAAGAGCCAAACAGCCATACTCTCTTCACAGGTTGGGCAGCAAAGAAATCTCTTATAACGGGTAGTAAATTTTTGATAGCATTACTGAGCATATTCAATTTGGCTTTTTGCAAAGATAGCAAAATTTTAATGAGCCACACCGAAAGAATAATTTTTTTGCAGTTTTGCGGGAATGTTGCTATTTTTGTAAAATGAAGAAATAGTATTTCTTAAAACCTGAAAAAGACATGGAGCAATATAACCTCACACCTCAGCAGGAAGAACAACTCGTAGACCGCGAGTTTCGCGATCTGCTCGACGGATACCTGAAAAGCAACCATCGCAAGAAGGTAGAAATCATCGAGCGCGCTTTCCGGTTTGCCAAAGAAGCCCACAAGGGTATCCGCCGCCGCTCGGGCGAACCGTATATCCTTCACCCCATCGCCGTGGCCAAGATCGCCAGCCGCGAGATAGGACTCGGCTCAACCTCGATATGCGCCGCTCTGCTCCACGATGTGGTGGAAGATACAGAGTATACCGTGGAGGATATCGAGCAACACTTCGGCAAGAAGATCGCAATGATCGTGGAGGGTCTGACCAAAATCTCCGGCGGTATCTTCGGCGACAAAGCCTCAGCACAGGCCGAAAACTTCCGCAAACTCCTCCTCACCATGAGCGAGGACATCAGGGTGGTGCTCATTAAGATGGCCGACCGCCTTCACAACATGCGCACCCTCGGCTCCATGGCGCCCAACAAGCAGTATAAAATCGCCGGCGAGACATTATATATATATGCGCCCCTCGCCCACCGGTTAGGCCTCTTTGAAATCAAGACCGAGCTCGAAGACCTCAGCTTCAAGTACGAGCATCCCAAGGAATATGCCCGTATCGAAAAGCTTATCAAGAATACAGCCGAGGATCGCGACGCGCTCTACACCGAGTTTGCCGCCCCCATACACACCCGCCTCAACGAGATGGGCATAGAATATGAGGCCCGCAACCGCCTCAAATCCATCTACTCGATATGGCGCAAGATGGAGACGAAGCATATACCCTTTGAGGAAGTATATGACCTCTTCGCCATGCGCATCATCTTTGAGTGCCCTGACCTGAGCAAGGAAAAAGAGACATGCTACAAGATCTATTCAGCCATCACCGACCTCTACCGCCCGCACCCTGACCGCACCCGCGACTGGATCACCAATCCCAAGGCAAACGGCTATCAGGCTCTCCACGTCACCCTCATGGGTCCTGACGGCCACTGGATAGAGGTGCAGATACGCTCGCGCCGCATGGACGAGATAGCCGAGAAAGGTTTCGCCGCCCACTGGAAATACAAGCAGGGCGAGAGCGACGAGGAAAGCGAGCTCAACGAATGGCTCTCCACCATCAAGGATATACTCGAAGACCCCACGCCCAGCGCCATCGACTTCCTCGATACCCTCAAGCTCAACCTATTCTCCACCGAGATTTCAGTATTCACCCCCAAGGGCGAAATCATCACCCTGCCGGCCAACTCATCAGTGCTCGACGTAGCTTTCTCACTCCACTCCGAGATAGGCACACACTGCATCGCAGCCAAGGTCAACCACAAACTCGTGCCGCTGAGCCACCGCCTGCAGAGCGGCGACCAGGTGGAAATCCTCACCTCACAGTCGCAGACTCCCAAGCCCGAGTGGGAAAACTTCCTCGCATCGGCCAAAGCCAAAACCCGCCTGCGCAAGGAGCTCCGCCGCATCCAGCAGCCGCTTATGGAGAAGGGCAAGCAGATATTTGACAAATTTCTCGCCGATAAAAATATCACCCTTAATAATAATGTGCTCACCAAGATTCTGGGCACTTACAAGGTGGCCAACCGCGAGGAACTCTTCTACAAGCTCGGCGCCGGTCAGATCTCAATCGACGACTACCTCAACGAAGGCACATCATCTCGCGCCCGCTCGCTCATATCCAAAATTTTCTCCTTAGGGTTAGGTGGCGGAAAAAAGAAAAAGAAGGAGGAAAAGACCCCCGACAAGGCCAACGACACCAAGGCTCCGCGACCCAAAATCAACACCAAGGAGAAATATATACTCAAATACAACGACCGCGAGCGCAATTTCATCTTTGCCGACTGCTGCCGCCCCATACCGGGCGACGAGGTGATGGGATTCATCAACGAAAACGGCGAAGTGGAAGTGCACGAGCTCACCTGCCCCCGCGCCCAGGTGCTCAAAGCCAGCTACGGCCCCCGCATCGTGGCCACGAGTTGGGACCACGTGGCCGGCTCGTTCCATGCCGACATCCTCATCGAGGGAATCGACCGCCACGGCATCCTTCAGGAGCTCACCGGACTGATTTCCACCCAGCTCAACATCAATATACGCAGCCTCAACATCGAGGCCCACGATGAAGTGTTCACCTGCCGCCTGGGAGTGCTCGTGAGCGACACTGACACCGTGACACTTCTGTGTAAAAACATCCTTAAAATCGACGGGGTGAAAAGCGCCGTGCGCGCCCGTTGACACATGCGTTCATGCCTATGAAACTATCCAAAAAATCCATGTGGCTCCGCGCCATATATTTTGTGGTGGCCGTAGCCGCGATAGTCTATTTCCTGCCGCGCACCAGCCAGCGCGAATATGTCTACGAGGAAAATCGCCCGTGGAGCTACGGACTGCTCACAGCTCCGTTTGACATCCCCGTACACCTCGACTCCCTCTCGGCACGCCACGTCAAGGACAGCATCGACTCACGCTTTGAGCCGGTATTTATCCGCGACTCCAACGCCGAGAAAATCATCGTGGCCGAGATATCATCGCGCCTCAATTCCAACGACACCCTCCACCTCTCGCCTACGGAGAAAAACGAGATCATAGCCCGCGTGCGCAAGATATACAGCGACGGCATAGTGTCGCGCAACGTCTACGCCGAGATACGCGCCGGCAAGCTCCCGGCCGTGCGCTTCATCCACGACAACATATCAATGTCGATGCCCACGATGCAATTTCTCTCGGCCATACGCGCCTACGAGCGCCTCGACTCATCTTTCCGCTCACCCCACGTCCACTCGGCAATAGCCGCCATACATCTGGCCGAACTGCTCGAACCCAACGTGCGCCCTGACTCCGCCCTGACCGAGCGATTGCTCTCCGACGCCTATCTCAAAGCCATGGCTCCGATAGGCGTAATCCAGACCGGCGAGCGCATCATCGACAAGGGCGAGGTGGTCACCCCGCGCCTTGCCACCGTGCTCCGCACCTACGAGGAAATGCTCGCCGAGCGCTCTACGGAAGTGGATGCAAGCAGCTACTATCCTGTTGCGGGTCAGACACTTTACGTCATCATCCTCTTTGCCATCCTCTACTGCTACTTCATCTACTTCCGCCCGCAGTATTTCAGCAATGACTCGATGATGCTCTTCGTGATGAGTGCCATCACGGCCCTGTCGCTCTTTGCCTTTGCCATCGACGCCACCTTCCGCCAGGGACTCTACTTAGTGCCGTTCACCATCCTGCCCATTATCACCGAGATATTCATGGACTCGCGCACGGCGCTGTATACATTTCTCATCGAAATATTCATCTGCGCAATCCTGCCATCGTTTGCGCTCGAATTTATCTTCGTGCAATTCGTGGCCGGCGTGGTGGCAATCGACTCGCTCAACGACCTGGCGCGCCGCTCGCAGCTGATACGCACAGCCGTGCTCATCCTGCTCTCCTACTTCCTCTCCTACGTGGCTATAGAGCTGATGACAAGCGGCTCGATTGAGAATCTTCAGCCCCGAATGTTTGGCTTCTTCGCTATCAACGGCGTGCTCGTATCATTCTGCTACGTACTTATCTTCATCTTCGAGCGCATCTTCGGCTTCACCTCGCGCGTGACACTCGTGGAGCTCAGCGACATCAACAATCCTCTCCTGCGCGAGCTCTCCGAGGAGTGCCCGGGCACATTCCAGCACTCCATGCAGGTATCAAACCTCTCGGCTGAAGCAGCCCGACGCATAGGAGCCAACGTGCAGCTCGTGCGTGCCGGTGCCCTCTACCACGACATAGGCAAAATCAAGAATCCGGCCTTCTACACTGAGAATCAGCACGGTGTGAATCCTCACGACGCCCTTGACCCCATGCAGAGCGCCCGCGTCATCACCGGTCACATCACCGAAGGCCTCAAGATGGCTGAGAAAAACAAGCTGCCGCAGATAATCCGCTCATTTATCTCCGAGCACCATGGCCGCGGGACAGCCCGATATTTCTACACCACTTACTGCAATGCCCACCCCGGAGAAGAGGTCGACAAGGCTCCATTCAGCTATCCCGGCCCCAATCCCACATCAAAAGAGACCTCCATACTCATGATGGCCGACGCCGTGGAAGCCTCGTCACGCTCGCTTAAGGACTATTCACCCGAAGCTATTCAGAATCTCGTCAACCGCATCATCGACACTCAGATTGCCGAGGGACTTCACAACGACTCGCCCATCTCATTCCGTGACGTGCAGGAGATAAAGGATGTATTCGTGCAGCGACTGCGCACCATGTACCACACCCGCATCTCCTATCCCGACATGAAGACTCAACCTTCCGCCTCCACCGACGTTAAAGATAAAAAAGAAGAAAACTGATATGTCAACCCTCATAATCATCATCACCGGCCTTGTGGCACTCGGCGCCATCGCCGGTTCATTCATGTCGCGCCCTTGGGCGCCTGCGGTATCATTCATAGCCCTGCTCATCGCCGCAAGTTCCGACGCCACCGACATCTCTGCCGGCACTATCATATTCTGGCTCTCGGCCGTAGCGATAGTCACCGTAATAGTCATGACCATCCCCCGCACCATAGCCCGCTCCACTACCGGAGTGCCCTACATAGCCGGAGCCGCCCTCGCCGGTCTCTTCATAGGAATCTGCCTGAGCCACGCTGCCATAATCATCGGCACCGTCATCGGCGCTCTATTGGGAGCAATCGCCTATAGCCGTACCCCGGCCGGACGCGCACTCGGTTTCCCCGGAAAGAAAGCCATCAATTATCTTTGTGCCAAGGCATTTCCCATTATCATTACATTCTGCACCATAGGCGAACTCATCGCCGCCATGACCACGTCGATATGAAACGCCTGCTCGCAATACTTATAGTCATCATTGCCGCGCTTCCCCTGGCGAGCGCCGTGGTGCTTCCGCAGCTCAACCGCGAGAAGCCCGACATGGCCAAGATAAAGCGCGACATCAACGACCGCACCTCACCCTACTACTACCCCCGCCTGATGGAGGAATTCATGCGCAACGACACGCTCATGAAAATCGACAAGTTTCGCCACCTCTATCTCGGATATATGTTTCAGGAGGACTATACCCCATACCGGTCCAAGGAGAGCAAGATGCGGTTTGCCCTGCGCGAGAAGGATCATCACCAGCTCACCCGCCAGGAATGTGACTCCGTGATCGCCGACGCCGAGGCCGGACTGGCCGACAATCCGTTTGACCTGCGCCGCATGACTCAGCTCATCGCCGCACTCAACGAAAAAGGCAAGACCAATCTGGCCAAGATATGGCAATACAAACTCGACTATCTTCTCATGGCCATCATCTCCACCGGCACCGGTCTCGACGAGGAAAATGCATGGTATGTAATTGAGCCACAGCATGAATACGTGCTTCTCAACGCCATGGGATATATAGTGGACGACCACCTCTTCTACGACCCCTGCTACGAATATATCACCGTCACCGATACGTCAGGCCGTCGCGCCGGCGGATATTACTTCAATATCGCCAATCTGCTTGAGGAGTATTTCCGCAAGCACCCCGACGAACTCAACGAATAAAATTACAACCACCCGACCAATCATGTTCCGCATCCCGCTCACCACTCTTATCATATCATCACTCCTTCTCATCGTATCAGCCTGCTCGGGCGATGACCGCTTTGAAATCGACTGCCGCATACGTGGCCTCGATACCGGAAGCGTGGAAATGATATACTTTGACGGGCACCTCAACGCCGTCACAGCCCATGCCTCGGACTCCCGCGTGAAGCTCACGGGAAAGGCCGAGACGCCGGCACTCGTGGACGTGTGGGACAGCGACGGCCGTCTCCTGTTCTCGCTCATAGCCGTCAACGGCGACCGCCTGAAGGTGGAGATGGATCTCGATGACCCCGCCACGGTAGAAATAGAAGGCAATGAGGAATCGGAACTCCTTGCAAAATTCCGCAAAGATAATGAAGAGCTTATTGCGGCCGGGCCGTCGGCGAAGCTCAATACGGTCGTGGAATCATTTATCCTCTCCAATCCCTCCTCACGAGCCGCCACCGTAGCCCTCATGACCATCTACGACCTCAACAGCGACCCTGTGAAAGCCGACTCGCTCCTCAACCGTCTCGACGCCAACGCCCGCAATATGAGTTCGATACGCGACTTCTCGCGCACACTCGCCGTGGCCTCTGCGTCGGTAGCTTACGAGCACGTGCGCCCCATTACATTCAGGATTTCCACTGACTCTATTGTGGAATTGATACCCTACCGCCACAAGTACTCCCTCCTTGCCGTGACCGACTCCCCTGTCGACACAGCCACGTCACGCATTCTGAAAGCCTTGCGGCGCGATTTTACGGCAAAACGGCTCGATATGATAGAGACTTCGGTCATCACCGATTCGGCGCGCTGGAGGGCATCTATAAAGGCCGACACAGCCACATGGTCGCAGACATGGCTTCCGGGCGGCCTCGGCAATCCCACGCTTTCGCTCCTTGCCATCCCCGCCACCCCTTATTACATAGCGGTTGACTCCACCGGGACGCAGGTGTACCGCGGCTTCTCGTCGGCCGAAGTTGACTCCATCCTCCGCTCCCGCCTTAATAACTAAACCTGTCACCAATGCTTCAGAAAACCAACGGTGCCGCTGTGCAGGGCATCGACGCAATACCCGTCACGATAGAAGTTTCAGTAGAGCTCGGCTCACTGTTCTGCATCGTGGGTCTGCCCGACGCGGCAGTGAAGGAGAGCTACCAGCGAGTGCTCTCGGCCATCACACAATCAGGCTTAAACTTCCCGCGAGCCCACATCGTGGTCAATATGGCACCGGCCGACGTGCGCAAGGAGGGAGCGGCCTACGACCTTCCTATAGCCGTGGGGATACTCAGCGCGGGCAACCGCATCACTCCTACCATCGACCTGAAGCGGTATCTTATCATGGGCGAACTCTCGCTCGACGGTACGCTGCTGCCTATACGCGGTGTGCTGCCCATGGCTATCATGGCACGCAAGCTCGGGTATGAGGGCATGATAGTGCCCGAGGCCAACGCTACCGAGGCGGCAGTGGTCAATAATCTCGACGTATACGGCTGCACATCGCTCGCGCAGGTGATAGGTTTCATCACAGGCGTCGAGACAGTGGAGCCTACGATTGTCAACACACGCGAGGAATTTTTCAACGCCGCCATGATATTTGACTCTGATTTCGTGGACGTGCGCGGCCAGGAAAATGTAAAGCGCGCCCTCGAAGTGGCCTGTGCCGGCGGTCATAACATACTGCTTGTGGGCCCTCCCGGAGCCGGCAAGTCCATGATGTCAAAGCGTATACCCTCGATACTGCCCCCTCTTACGCTCACCGAATCGCTCGAAACCACCAAGATACATTCCGTAGCCGGGAAGCTCAAAAACGGCTCTCGCCTCATCACGCGCCGCCCCTATCGCTCGCCACATCACACTATCTCTCCGGTAGCACTTGTGGGAGGCGGCTCCAATCCCATGCCCGGCGAGATTTCGCTGGCACATAACGGGGTGCTCTTCCTCGACGAGTTCCCGGAATTTTCCCGCGCGGTGCTCGAAGTGATGCGTCAGCCGCTCGAAGACCGCCACATCACCATATCGCGCGCAAAATATACCATAGACTATCCCGCAGGATTTATGCTCGTGGCGTCGATGAACCCGTGCCCCTGCGGCTACTACAATCACCCCACGCGCCCATGCACATGCCCTCCCGGCGCCGTCACCAAATACCTCAGCCGCATCTCGGGCCCGCTGCTTGACCGCATAGACCTGCAGGTAGAGATACTCCCCGTGCCATTTGACCGCCTCTCAGGCCCCACTGACGGCGAAACCTCAGCCCAGATACGCGAGCGGGTGATACGAGCCCGCGAGATACAGTCGCGCCGCTTCGCCTCGCATCCGGGCGTACACTGCAACGCCCAGATGCCCACGCGCCTGCTCAACATATACGCGCAGCTTTCGCCCGAGTGCACCGCCATACTGCGCACCGCCATGCAGCGGTTTGACATGAGCGCCCGTGCCTACGACCGCATCCTCAAAGTAGCCCGTACCATTGCCGACCTTGACTCCAGCGACACCATCCTCCCCTCCCACCTCCACGAAGCCATCTCCTACCGCAACCTCGACCGCTCCTCGTGGGGAAGCGCGATATAACCACCCGGAGACAGACCCGCTATTGATGGTCTGTCTCCGGGTGTGAATCTCTTAAAAAAGTCATGAGTAATCTTCCTTCATATCATAAACGAGCTTTTGCCCATAACTACCATGCCCCTTTTATCTATCATATAATCTTGAAGAAAAAGGAGGGGGTAGAAAGCTTTGGTGTGGTAAAAGGGGATGCCCGGATTGCCCCCGGGAAACCGGGATGCGCCTACATCGCTGAATCAAGTTTTGGTAGGGAGATTGCAGGTGCCATTCTTGATCTCCCCGAGGATTTCCCCATATTACAAGTCTACCAGTATAAAATCATGCCTGATCATGTACACTTGCTTTTGAATGTCAAAAGCTGGTCAGAGCATCACCTTGACGTATATATCGCACATCTTACTGAGAATATTACTCTTCGGTGCGGCCGCGAAATCATGCAAAAGGGATATTGCGATAAACCTGTCCTTCGTAATAGAAGCCTCGACACTCTTTTCAGATATATAAGAGAAAATCCTCATCGTCTTGCTATGCGAATGCAATTTCCACAATTTTTCAGATTAGTAAGAAAGCTTAAGATAGGAGATCAAGAGTACGCTGCTTATGGAAATCTTTTCCTATTACGTAATCCTGACAAGGTTGCCGTGAAGGTTAGCAGTAAGTTCTCTGAAGAAGAACGAGTGCAAAATAGAAGAAACTGGCTTTACGAAGCATCTCGTGGCGGGGTGCTGGTGTCGCCTTTTATTTCGGCGGCGGAGAAGGAGATAAGACGGGAGGCGGAGGTGATGGGCGGGAGGTTTATACTTATTACTCACGAGGCTTTCGGGGAGCGATTCAAGCCTTCAGGTAATGATTTCGAGCTGTGCACCGAAGGACGCATGCTTATCGTTTCGCTCGGTAAAGCAAGGCAGGCCACGCTTTCGCGCAGCTTGTGTATGGAGATGAACGGCTTGGCTAATGTCATCGCAGCGCTGTAGCGCAGGACTTCAGCGGGATGCGTCGGGGGCCGGGAGCCAGCGGCTGGAGCGGAGCCGGAGAAGGAAGATGAGGCCGCGGAATGAGAGCTCGACAGCCATGGCGATCCACACGCCGGTAAGCCCCATTGTGCCTACGAGCAAGGCGGCAAGGGTGAGGCGCACGAGCCAGATACTGCCGAAGTTCATGCAGGAAGGGATGAGGGTGTCGCCCGCGCCCACAAACACGCCGTAGCTCACTATCGCAGCGGCAAACATAGGCTCGGCAAAGGCCTCGATGCGGAGTATCGAGGCGCCTAAGTGACGGATCTCTTCCGATGGTGTCATCAGCCCTATCATGCCGTCGGCACCTATCCACATTATCGCACCCATCACGGCCATAACCGCCATGCCGAGGCCTACACACAGGTAGGCGAGCTCGCGGGTGAGCTTACGACGGCGTGCGCCCACGCATTGCCCCACGATGGTGGTGGCGGCATCGCTCACTCCGAATCCGGGCATATAGCAGAGACTTTCGGCCGTAATGGCAAACGAATTGGCGGCGATGGCTATGGTGCCGAGCGGCGCTACAATGACGGTAGACATAATCTGCGCACCACACATGATACACTGCTGCAATCCCATGGGCGCGCCGATTTTAAACGCTTTCTTAAGCACGGGACGCGTCACGGCAAAACTGCCCGGCTGCCGCATGTCGATCTGCGGTGAGCGTCGCCAGAGCACGTAATTCATGAGCAGAGCCGTAATCAGTTCGGCCAGACCGGTACCTATCGCAGCGCCTGCCACTCCCAGATCAGCGCCGGGAAGATGGATGGCCACACCGGCCACCGTGAAGTCGTGGGAGGGGAAGATGAGGAAGAAATTAAAAACCACATCGAGCACACACATCAATACGTTGAGCGCGCTGGGGGTGTTCATGTTGCCTGAGCAGCGCAGCACGGCTCCGGCGAGGGTGGAGAGGGTGTAGATGGGCAGACAAGCCGAGAATATGGCGAAATAGATCGAGGCATTGTGATTTATATCATCGTTGCCCCCAAGCCAGCCCGGGAGAAACGGACTGATTGCAAGACCTATCGCGGCGATTATGGCGCCGTAGATGGCCACGGCAAGCGTGCCCTGACGCACCACAGCCTGAGCACCGGCCTTATCCGAGGCCCCCAGACGGTGAGCCACCTGCACCGAAAAGGCAGTAGCGGCTGCTGAGCACAGGCCTCCGAAGAGCCATGTGGTGGTTTCCACGAGTCCCACCGAGGCAGCGGCCTCGGCACCGAGCGAACCTACCATTGACGCATCGATATAAAACATCGCTGTCAGCGACACCTGCGCCAGAATGGCAGGGACGCTGAGCAGGACTATCAGGTGAAGGCGCTCGCCGAAAGTCATCGGCTCGCCGTCACGTATCTTTGCAAGCAGTCGCTCCGAGAGTTTCACTTCAGGAAGGTGGATTCTATACGGTTAAGAGCCTCGTCGAGCGTATGGCGCTGACAGGCAAGATTCATGCGGATGAAATTTTCGCCGCCGGGTCCGTAATCGGTTCCCTCGCTCACCATCACGCGAGCCTCGTCAAGCAGTTTGCGGGCCGTAGCGTCGCCGTCGATACCGCTTGCGCTTACGTCGATCCACGCAAGGTATGTCCCCTCCATGGGGGTGAGACGCCAGCCGAGCGCGGGATGAGTATTGATAAAGTGGGCAAGGTGAAGGTAATTATCGTGGAGATACACGCGCAACTCGTCGAGCCACCCGGCACCCTCAGGGGTATAGGCTGCAATAAGGCCTTCCACGCCGAAGGGATTGACGTCACACACTTCATTATCATTGATAGCGCGGTCAATGCGGCGGGTGGCATCGTCAGACGACGCCACGATGCAGGCTATCTGCAGGCCGGCGGTATTGAATGCCTTGCTTGGCGACACGCATACCGCCCAACGGTCGGCCGGGTCGGTAGCAATAGTGGCGTAGGGGGTGTAATCCACGCCCGGGAAGGTGAGCTCGCAATGAATCTCGTCGGAGATAACGAAAGTGGAGTGGCGGCGGCCGATTTCGGCCACGCGACGCGTCTCCTCAGTCGTCCACACACGCCCTCCGGGGTTCTGCGGATTGCAGAATATGAGCAGCGGAGTGCGGTGGTCGCTGAGGGTAGCATCGAGGGCATCGAAATCTATTTTATAGCCCTCAGGAGTCATCAGCAAGGGCACGCTGCGAAGCATGCAGCCGTTGTTGCGTATCGAGGAGTAGAAGCAGTTGTAGGCCGGGGTGAGCAGAGCCACTCCGTCGCCGGGGCGCGTGATGGCCTTTATAATCGCCGATACGGCCGGAACTACGCCCGAGGTATAGATGAGCCTGCCGGTATTGATTTCCCAGCCGTGGCGCGCTGAAAACCAGTCAGAGAGCGCACGGTAAAACTCAGGGCGCACGAGCGTATAGCCGAATACTCCGTGATCCACGCGGCGGCGCAAGGCTTCCACCACGCAATCAGGGGCGCGGAAGTCCATGTCGGCCACCCACATGGGTATCACGTCATCGGCCTCGGGAGTGTCCCACTTATAAGAGCCGGTGTGGCGGCGGAGAACAGATTGATCAAAGTTGCTCATCGGTGGAAATCTTGCAGTCGGCGGGTGCGAGCACGTTGGCGTCGATGATTATCTCGCCTATCGACTTGGCCTTGATCGAGCCTGTACGGGGATTCTTTACGCTGGTGATGGGAGAAGTGACGGTAGCCTGAAGCGATGAGTCCTCAAAAGCGAGGTCGCAATCAGCATCGAAAGTACAATTCTCCACCACGAGGTCGCGGCAGTAGCAGAGGGGCTGGGTGCCGGAGATATGGCAGTTGATGAGCTTGAGGCGGCGTGAGTGCCAGCCGAGGTATTCGCCGGAGATGGTGGAATCGATGATGGTGACATCGTGGGTGTTCCAGAATGCATCCTTTGAGTGAATCTCGGCGTTGCGTATGGTCACGCGGTTGCAGTACTGGAATGAATAGTTGCCGTGCTGCGTGTAGCGGTCGATGTCGATATCGTCGCAGTGCATGAAAAGGTAATCGGCATTGGCAACCTCCACATCGCGGAGCTGTATGTCGCGGCAGTGCCATAGGGTCTCCTGAGCATCGGGAATCTTCACGCGCTCCAGGGTGATGTGGTCCATATCGCGAAACATCTTGGGTGCTTCCACGAGAGTATCTTTCATGATGAGGTCGCGCGAGTACCAGAGTGCAGCGCGGGCACCGGGAGTGAAGAGGCAATTTTCAATGGCGAAGTTGTCAACGTGCCAGAAAGGGTATTTACCCTCAAAGCGGCAGTCGCGGGCCACGATGTTGCGGCACTGCTTGAGGGCCGACTCGCCGGTGTGTATAGTGACATTTTCAAGAGCAAGATCGCTCTGGGCAAATAGCGGACGCTCGCCGCCAAACTCTGTATCTTTTATGAACTTCATAGTTAACCGATAATTAGTATTGCAAAGTTAAGAAATATATTGCGCAAGTAAAAAAATATTAGTTATTTTGCAGACTTATGGCCCTTTAGACTCAATCTTACAATCTAAAATAAACCTTATAGTCCTATGCTTAAAACAAACTTACGACGATTTTGCCTCATGGCAATGACAATTTTTCTTGCCGCCTTGTCGCTTACCGGTTGCAAGGATAAGACATACACGAAAGAATATGTGGTCTTTGACGGGGCAGGGAAAGATGTCGAATATCTTGTCGCAGCCGACAGCGTTTCGACCGTCAAACTTGCACCCCTCACAGTGGTCGAAATAGTGGGTGATTATGAATCGGCCGGTGAATTCGTGCCCTTTACCGCTGAGGGAAATATCCACGGCTATATATCGAAATCCAAGCTCAAGCAGCGCGCTGTGTGGTATGAGAAAAATGGCGAGAGACTTACCCGTGAACCGTTTTTCTACGAGAAACTTTATAAGAGCGGAAGCTCGCTATCGGGCAAATTGTTTGGCTATGTCGAGCAGCTGCATTTTAATATGTATGATTATAACACGGTGCTCTGGGCGATTCTCTTCATAATAGGCGCTGCCGTGACCGGTTGCCTGATTTTCCCGCTCGTTGATGGCGACGGTGACGAGATGGGAAAATATTACGGACTTATTCCTACTGCTACTTACCTCTTCACGGTATACTGCGCCTATATCCTCTTTGTGGTACAGGATCCGTTCAACATTAGTGCTCACTCGGGCTGGGGCTGGTTTGCTGACCTTCTGATATTCTTAGGTCTCGTAGGCGCAGGTATAGGTGTGTATCTTGAATTCAATCCCGTGATGGAGTCGCTTGTCCCTTCGACAGCGGGTGTGAAACTCAACACTATAATCATCACCATCATCACACTCATCTACGGTTTATGCCTGTGGCTTGCTAAGGGAGCGGCCGACACGGTACTGTGGGGAATAATTATAGTGCAGGCTTGCTTCACGCTCTATATTCTTATCACCGGTATAATGCATGGCGAAGCTATAGGTGCTATAGTGTATGCAATAGTCTATCCGATATGCTACGCAGTGATTCTTACCTCGCTTGTGACATTGGGTTTCATGGTATTCATCCTCGCAGCTTTCTGTGTAGGTGGCGGCTCATTGCTCACTCAGCCCCAGAATTACGGCTCGTCGGGCTCATCCTCTTCCACATCCGACATGATTACCGATTCCCATGGCAATCATCACTATGTAGCCTCGGAAAACAATGACGACACCGTCACCACCACCGACGGCTCCCGGATGCGCCGCCGCGCTGACGGTACCTGGGAGGATATGTAATAACCTTACTTCGTATATAAAAAAGCACCCGACGCCGGGTGCTTTTTTATTGGTGCCAAATTAAACCCGGGAGCGAGGTTGATTCGCTCCCGGGCGGGTATAGATGGTAAGAGGATTGTCTTATGGGATCAATACTGCGAGATGTCGATTGACTCTACACCTTCGAGTGAGTCGAGTGTGAAGCCGGTGGAGTTCCAGGTCTCGACCACAACATCAGTAGGAGTGCCTGCTGCGAGGAGCACCTTGCCACCGATTGCATAGTTGAGCATGGTGCCTCCGGCTACGATGTTGCCGAATACGTTGTCGCCGGTGAATGAGGGGAACTTGAATTCAGCGGCATTTACCTTAAACACGAGCTGACCGTAGAGCTGCGCGAGCTGAGGATCGTCAGTGCCCTGGTTGAGCGAGACGGTCTGAGTCTGGTCAGGACGGAACACGAGGCCGTTGGGCGACAGGATGAGGTGGAAGATAGTCTGGAATCCGCCACGTATGTCTACCTGGGGGAAAGCCACTTCGTAGGTCTTGCCGTCGATGGTAGCCGAGAGGGTAGCGGCAGCAGCCTTGGTGGAAGTAGGAATCATCCACATAGAGGGGATGTCAGATTTCCAGCCGGCGGCGTCGATAGTGCGGTCATAGTCGACGGTGAAGGCCTTGCGGTTAGTACCGGTGATGTTGCCGGTAGAGATGTCAAGGTCACCTTCGGTAAAGATGCTTTCGCCGTTGACGGATAGGCCGGTGAGCTTACCTTCGCCGGTGTAGCTCGACTTTGAGATATTAAACGAAGCCATTGCGAGAGCGTGCTTCATGGTGAGCTTGGCGGTGGTGATACCCTGGCTATAGTTGGCAGCTGCTGCCGAGCCCGAGTAAAGTACATCGACCTGCTCGGTGACATCTACGGGGTAACGCAGGGGGTCAAATGAGCCAGAGGCCTTGAAAGGCGACACGGCGTAGACGAAGAGAGCATTGTTTTGAGTAGTGAACTCTACGGCGGGAGAGAGACCCCACGCGCCATTCTGGTAAGTGGCCTTGATGCCCTTTACGAAGTCTTGCGACGAGAGGGAGCTACCGGTCTTAACGAAAACGTTCATCGTTGCGGCCTCGCCAAGCTCTGTGGTAACCTGAGCCTCGGTGAGCACGTTGGTAGTGATCTTGAGGGCTTTTTCAGAAGGAGTGGTGCCGGGATTGGTGCCGGGTTCGTTCTCCTTGCTTTCGCCGCAGGAGGTGACTGCCATGGAGCCAATAGCCACGAGGCTTGCTATATAAAGATATTTCGAGAATTTCATAGGAGTAATATCGTCGAGTTGAGGTGGATTATTTCTTTATCTTGAGCACTTTGGTATCGTCGGCGCCGGTGGTGAGGGTGAGAGTGTTCTCGCCATCGCCGAGCTGCGACTTATTGAAAGTGAGCTTGGGCAGGGGTTCGAGCAGACCGGTGCTGATCTGAGTACCGTCGGGACGAGTGAGGGTGTAGGTCACGCCGTGCTTGGTCTTGAGGGTAAACTCGCCGGAGTTACGGTCGTAAGAGAGCGATGTTGCTTTCTCGATCTTGCGGTAAGCCACCACGTTGATGGTGAACTCGGCAGTCAGGCGGTCGCCTTTGGAAGTCTGGGCAGAGATTTCGATGCCTATGGTAGGCTTGGTAGCGTCGAGTACCTGAGTGGTGACAAGACGGCCATCCTTGATTTCAAAGGGTACTTCAGGGAAGCCCTTGAGAGCGGCGTCGTAAGAGCCCTGAACCTTCATGGTGTAACCGGCCTTGGGAGCCTCACCGTTGACAAGCACTTCACCTACCACTGTACCCACGGGGAGCTTCTCGTCGATGGTGGTCTCAGTGAGGTCGATAGAGCGGAGCTCGCGCTCGGGCGAACCGATACCTATCACAGCCACCTGATTATAGTTATACTCGTAGCCGCTCACGTTGAGCTTGGAGAGCATATACCATCCGTTACCTGAACCGGCCCAACCCCAGTTGAGGTGATACTTACCGGAACCGTCGAAACCGTCGACGTTGAACGAGTGACCGGCATCCTTGGCACCGGTGTTGGTGTGGGAAATTGCGTTGTAGACCACAGCACGACCGGCGGCAAGCTCATTGTAGATGAGACGATCCCAGTCACCGTGATAGTTATCACGCCAGATGTAGGTCACATCAGAGGGATAGCAGAAGTACTTGGTGAGCGCGTTGGTGATACGGTTCACTTCATTAGAAGGAATACCGGAGCCGTTAGCGCCGTAACCCATTGATACTGATACACCGGCATGGTAGAGCAGGCGGGCAGCTTCATCGTTGGCGTTGGAGCCCTTGATGATAGCGTCCCAGTCATAGGGTTTCTCATTGTCCCAGTTCACTTCCTGACGGCCATAGCCGGCGGGGGTGTACTGATAAGAGCCTTTACCCTTGTTGGGCCAGCGCTGTACGGTCATAGCCTGACCCATAGCCACTGCCACACAGCCTACGAGTGCACGGCCGCTGGCATTGGTGGGGCAATATTTTGCATAGTTACCTTCCTGAGTCCAGTTGACCTTGATGAGGGGATCGATCTTACCGTCATCAGCGCGTGAGAACTCGCGGGCCATATTGGTCCATGCGGGCGACACGGTGGTGCGCTGACGGGCCTCAAACTTGTTTACGTCGCCGATCTCGTCGATGACAGCGCGCATGTTGGAGGGGAGATTGGTCACGTCAAGGTTGCCCTCAAGGTTGTAGCCGATGATGGGGTCAACTGCGTCGTCGGTCGAAACGATCACCCAACCGGTAGGCGCGAGATTAACGATATGATACCGGTCTTTAGCGGTGAAAACCTGCTTAACGGTGGTATTCTGACCCGAACGGGCCTTTACCCACATTTTGGCAGCTTCTTCGGCACGGCTTTGTGACACGGGATTGGCCCAGGCGCCTATAGCACCCACAGCCAGCAAGATTGCTAAAAAGATTTGCTTCATGTCCAATTTAATAGGGTGATTGTCTGTGTTATTATTCTTTTCTTTAATCAATTAGAATTGGGTGGAGGAGCTTGCCTTTGCCGCCGTCTACGCCACACGCGCCGACGATTTTTCCTCCTTTTTCCAGCAAAGGAATACAAAGTTAGCCAATTTCTACGAGAAAACCTAACAAAATGATAGTTTTAATAGAATTTTAACGCAAATTTGGTAAAAACTTCTTTACATACCCGGTTCTACTGCCACTGCGACCGTGGGAGAGACCCCTCGCCAGGGCAAAGTGCCGTAGTAGCGTTCGAGCGTGACGGTGACCGGCCGGCCCGTGCCCTGATAGCTCTGGAGCACCCGGGCGAGGGAGTCAGAGGGTATCGAGAAATTGATTTCGCGGGCGTAGATGCGAGTGGAATCCTCAAGTGCCGCATGCGATACCATCTCGCCCTCAAATGTCTTGCAGATTATGCCTCGCTTCTCCACGGCTACCACATAGCCGCGCACTTTCGAGTCAGTAGTGTAAGGGATGAAATATCTTATAGCCACCGTGACGGCGAGAATCACGACGAGGATGGCGAAAAACCATGCCCAGACGCGGCGGCATCCGCCTCGCTTGGGCTTGTCATCGGGCGCAGCCTCTGAGCCGGAGCGGGTAGGGGTGAAGTCCATGGTGCGACCGGGGGCGGGAGCTGCGTCGCCGTCAGCGGCCGATACGGGCGCTTGATCGTTTTTATCGAAATTGTGGAGGAAATAATCCTCGTCCTTGTCAAGATTCATAGGCTGATGAGGGTGAAGTGTTGCGGCTGCGCTGAAGGGCGATGGCCGTGAAGGTGAATATACCGAGGAGAATGAGCAGGAGGGTCTGCGTGCCCATCACGAGATTGGCAAATGTAGTGGCGTATTCCGTAGTAAGACCGGGGACACTGTAGAGACTCAGGCCGAATATCACCGCCCACTGCCACGGACCTATGCCGCCGTTGCTGGGCACGGCCATGGAGATGCTCGACAGCACGAAGCACACAAGCACAGCCGTCACGCCATGCTCGGCCACTACCTGCGCCGTGACGGGGAATGAGAAGAATGCGAGATAGAGCTGAAGGAAATAGCAGCCCCACACTCCGGCCGTGAAGAGGAGCCAGCGCCCCTTGCCGGGCATCTTGACTATGACAGCAAAGCCGTCCCACAACCGCTGCCACACGGCGCGTATCTTCACCACTGCCTTGTTCTCGGGGTACTTTATGAGTATAAACGCCGGCACCACTATAACTATTATTATAGTAAGCCACACCCATGGCGACGTGGCAAGAGTCATAGCGGCATCGTAAGCCTCGGGGTTCTGACTGAGGTAGCTCACGAGTTGCGCTCCGGCAAGCAGGAAGGTAAAGCCGGTAATGAGAAGCACGGTAATGGTATCGGCAAGGCGGTCAGCCACCATCGAACCGAATACCGTGGCAAACGGAGCCTGACGACGCTCGGCCACGAAGCCTGTGCGCCACACTTCGCCCAGTCGCGGGAAGACGAGGTTGACGGCATAGGTGCCGAAGATACTCAGCGTCAGCTCCCACAGCGAGGCATTGATACCTAAGGCACGGAGCTGTATCTGCCAGCGGGCGGCGCGGAGCACGTGGCTGAGGATACTCACCACAAGCGTGGCGCCTATCCAGCGGAAGTCGCAGTCGCGGCGGATGGTTTCGAGCATCGCGCCGAAGTCTATGTCGTGAAACAGCAGATAGCACAGTCCCACGGTAATTATCAATGGTACACCATATTTGAGCAGGTAGCCGAGCACTCGGCGGCCACGGCTTACTGATGGTGTGGCGGAGGGTTCTTGCATCGGTCAAAAGATTTGAGTCACAAAAATAACGATTTTTTTCTTGCTTTTCTTATATCTGCGCAATTATATCATTTAAGCAATCGGAAATTTTGCATACTTCAACTATTTTAGTAACTTTAACCCCAATATCAGAATAAGTACGAAAACACATGGAAAGATTTAAGATTATACTCCTCTCACTGCTCTGCTTCTTTTGCGCGAAAGGCACTGAAAACCTGACTGCAATTTCCAATAACCTTAAAGGTCCCGTAAAATCAATGGAATATAAAGCGATTGGAGGCGAGTCGACTACGCTCGAATTCGACCGTCAAGGCCGTGTCATAAAAGAGATTCGCGACAACGGCTACATTGGAAAATATGACTGGAGCGATGACGGAGTGGTGACAGTATCAGTGACCGATAAAGACGGCAACCGGATAGGTGCTCAAGTGTCATATCAATGGGCTTATACGGATAATACATTTGTAATCATGATGTCAGAAACACGATACGTGGGCTACGTGGACAATGGTGAAGGTCAGCTTGTAAACAAAGTCGTAGTAACAGATGGAAAGACCGCTGTATATGTATATGAAAGAGACGACTCCGGGCAAGTTACAGGCGCTAAGGTAGTGTCGCCTGATAATACGGCACCTGAAATGGATATGATAATCACCAATTTCCGACTTGACTCCTACGGAAATCCTCAGCGACAGGTGGGTTCAGCACCTGCTGAAGGTATAGAAATGACAGTCCTGTACAAGTATAGCTATTACGAAAATTGAAAAGCCGGGTATTACACATAATCTTATTACTGATTACATTCTCATCAGATGTGAATGTTTCAGCCTCTGCCGACTACGATTCGCTGGTTGAGCAAGCAGCTGAAGCCATATTTTTTGATGAAGATTACTCTACAGCCGTGTCACTGCTCGAACAGGCTCTTGAAGAAAAAGAAGATTTCAAAGCCTATATTGAATTAGGCCGTATCTACGAGCACCTTAACCAATCAGAAAAAGCGGCTGCTGCATATGTTAAGGCAGCCGACCTATGTGATAATCTCACGGCTGCGGACGCTTTCCTCAATGCCATAAATGTCATGGAAAGCAACGGGCTGGATGCATCATCAGTATATGACCGAGCGTTTCAATGGATAGAGAATGTGGATTACTATCATGATAAATTCATGACGATTTACATCCGACGCATGAATTATTTCATAGAGCGATCTGAAGGAAGTAAAGCTCTTGAAATAGCTCTGCGACATCTTCAGTTAATGGATGCAAAAGGGCTTCCAGATGATTCTCGCCACAAAATAAAGACCATTTCAGAGGTGTCAAGACTTGCCTCGAATATCGGTGATAATGAAATGCTTGTGAAATACGGCGCTACACTTCTTGACGTATTGAATACCGTTGCGAATGAAAAATGGAGCACATCATCCACCACGATACCCCTATTGCCGGCTGTGGCTGAATACCTGACGATAAAGGGGGACTACGCACGTGCCGACAGTGTGTACCGCGCACTGATTAATGTGAAGACCGGAAACGATAACCGTGGGGCAAATCTTACTCAATATGCCATATTTTTATCAAATATAGGCCGTAGCGAAGAATCACTTGAGTACCTTGACTCGGCCGCCTCATTGTATCTTGAGAGCGGAATGACTGCAAAAGCAGCTCAGTCGCTTCTTGACCGGGCAAGTGTAGCGAAACGCATTAAAAACTGGGGTGAATATAAAAACAGTATAGACCGGAGTGCCAATCTCCTCCCCGTTATAGAGTCAGATATATCAATATCCGAAGAGCAGAAACTCAACATATTACTGAATGTCGCTCAGATAGCATCTGACGCCGGCGAGCATGATTATGCCATAGACCTGTATAATAAGATATTGCCTTACTACAAAGGCAGCAAGAATGTAGTTGTATGTGCCAGGATACTTAATGACATAGGATACAACTATGAGTCGATGGATGATTACAATCAAGCATTGCGTTATTACGATGAAGCAGCCGAAACACTTCACCTTGAATACTACCCTGATATACAACGCTCGATATTATCCAATAAAGCCGGAGTGCTGCATAAACTCGGCAGGGATGAGGAATCACTGAAATTATACTCCGTACTGCTTGAGATGCTGAATGAGACACTCGATAATTTTGTGTACATGACCGAGGACGAGCGACACGAATTCTGGCTTAACCAGTACTACATTTTCGATAATATCCACGGTCTGCCGGCGTCAATAAACGGAGTGGGCAAATTACGCTATCAAGCGGCTCTCGCTAATAAAGGGATACTGCTGGATGCATCCACAAGACTCAGAAATACAATATTTCTGTCAGGTGACTCACTGCTGATCAGAGACTTCGTCACTCTTAACAAGAAGCTCGGCAACCCCATGACCCCCGCACACAAGGCTGAAATACGAGAGCTGGAGCGTGACATACAGCGTCGTGCGTCCTCCTTAGGAAATTTCAAGTCCTCGGTGGTGACAGTGGCCGACGTATGCCGGCGGTTAGACGAAAATGATATTGCCGTGGAGATTGTGCGCCACGTAGGGCCCGACCATCTCTATCATTATGATGCTCTTATCGCTGATTCACGCGGGAATATCGTAATCGAGGAGCTACCGTCGCAGGAATATGCGGAAAGTCAAGATCGAAGCCATATTTATAATGATCCCGAGGGGCTTGCTTCCGGATTCTGGAATCCCATAATGCGCCACAGTGTCAACGGCGGAAAGATATTCATCTCACCCGATGGTGTATATCATACGATAGCATTTGAGCATCTCCCCTATAACGGCAAGCCCGTAAGCAGGTCCTCTGATGTGTTCAGAGTCAGCTCTACCCGCAAACTTTTATCCGAGACAACGCCCTCGTATGATGATTGCTCATTCTGGGGCGGACTGGACTATAATGCCATGCCCGGAGATTACCGTAAGGAACACGACGGCGAGCATAATTCCGTAGAACTGAGAGTGGGTTCCGGAATGAACCCATGGCGCTATCTGGCCGGTACAGCTCAGGAAGTGGAGAATCTTGAAACGATTGCACTTGATGCCCATAAGTCAGTATCTCTGGTGATGGACGATGGGGGCTCGGAGGGGGCGTTTAAGGAATTGTCAGGACATTCTCCGTCAATACTCCATATAGCCACACACGGCTTTTATATGCCTTCGGAGACTGATGAGAAATCCAACATGCTCAGGAGCGGCCTAATACTGTCGGGAGCTAATAACGCATGGCGTGAAGGATACGTGGTGACCGATGGTGTGAACGACGGTATATTGACATCTTCAGAAATTGCGAAATTAGATTTTTCATCAGTGCAGCTAGCCGTCTTGTCAGCATGCCGTTCAGGTCTTGGCGATATTGAATCAGAAGGTCTTTTTGGTCTGCCTCGTGCTCTGAAGCAAAGCGGAGTAGAAAGTATAGTTATGACACTATGGCCCATCTCTGATGAAGCCACGGAGGGCATAATGGGCGCATTCTATAAGAATTTTCTTTCAGGCATGAATCTTCACAGGGCATTATCTGCCGCATGCGTGACTGATGGCGGTAATGACCCTGACACTTGGGCCGCTTTTGTTATAATAGATTAGCGAATGAAGAATATAGATTTTAAAAGACTTATTCCTGCGCTAAGGATTCCATGTATCGTAGCTATTGCATTTGTGGCTACGTGGTTTCTGGTCTATGATGTATCGCAAATAAGCTATTTCGCTCCGGCCGACAAGACTGCTGATTTTGAGACAAGTGACTTCTACCAGTTGGTGCAACTGTCACGCCCGGTAAAGAAACTATGTGAAGATGTAGTAATCGTGCCGATTGATGGGCTCTCCCGCGGCGAAATAGCATCGGTTATCGATGAAGTGGGTGCTTGGCAACCGGCTGTAATAGGTGTTGACTTATTGTGGAATTACCCTCAACCTGAGGTTGACTCTTATCTTGTGGACGTATTATCACAGTTACCGTGCCGGGTGATTGTGCCTGATACAGCGTCGTATATTTACAGTGATGCAGAGGGGATAGTGGAGGGGGATGTGACATTGAGTGGCAATAATAAAACGATACGCAATCTACCGGGAGCCCGATCATTTGCATTTGTCGCAGCCAAGACTTTGGATGCAGAACTTACCGCTTCCGATTCAAATAAGCTAATACGCTTTGGGACATATGATTTCAACATTGTGCCTCCTGATGCCATAGATGAGTTTGGCGATGAGTTTCGTGACAGGATTGTTCTTATAGGGACTATCTACGATGAATCGGATATGCATTCCACTTCCGTTTCGGGTTCTATACCGGGACTGATGATCCATGCTGAAAGTATTGCAACGATGCTTGATTCCCGACAGATTACATCGTCGCCTGCATGGCTCGACTGGATAATCTCCATCATTGTATGCTCGTTATTTGTATGGCTGAGTCTGAAGTCAAAAGTATGGCGGGGTGGTGACCTGATAATGAGATTGTGTCAATTTGCATTTCTTGTGTCAATTATATTTTTCGGAACTACGATATTTCTTGCTTTCGATTTCAGTATTAACTTCTCGCGCCCACTGTTGATGGTCGCATCGTCGGCATTGGCGGTGGACTTATGGTTAGGCGCCGAGCAATTACTTTTTAATAAAAAATGAAACGGATATTAATATTTCTCATGAGTATGGTTGCGGTTATGACCGCATCGATTGCTGCTGACCTGAGCTTATTGCGCATAAAAGGTGATGTAAGGATCAAGGATACTGACGGCACTGTCACCATCCCTAAGACGAGGGCTCATATCTCAGAGTCTACAATTCTGCTTATACCTCAGGGAGCGAGTGTGGCTATACTAAATAAGGGAAACAACGCGGTATACTATTCCACTGAGAGCGGCGGGGAATATACTGTCAAAAATATCATCAGGAAAACTCGTCGGCAAGCCGAAAAAACCACCTCGGCAATTACTTCACGAATCCTTCAGAATCTGAATGGAAATGATGAAGTGCGGAAGCAAAAAGGGGTATCATACCGGGATCAAAACTCGGATATTGATTACGAAAAATCTATTGCCTCGCTGATACTATCAAATTCCGAGAGTAAAGATTGTAAGGTGAAAATCAGCTATGTAGCCGATAGTGATTCGATATGGCATTTCGCGATCGACAGTGATCTTAGCACTCCTCTATATATGAATATCGTAACGGTTTCTGATGATGGGATACCTTCATTGATGCTGCCTCTTGACCATAGCAATTTGCTTCTGTCAGGCGGGCACTTTAATCTTGACCAATACTTGTTTTTCGGCGCTCACCCGAGTCAAATTTATTTCTTGGGAGCCACACATCCATTTGATTCAGGAATTGTCAGCATGTTACTACGGAAGCCGCCTACTGATGAGTTCACTCCCGATTTCGCGGGAATATTTTTATGTCGTCAGGAATAGAAATTACCATTGAAACTTTTCTATTACAAAAATTTAAATTATATTTGCAAAAAGAGCGACTGCCATGATCTGCCGGTTTATTGACTATATCACCCTTGAGCTCAACTACTCGCCCAATACGGCGGAGGCTTATCGGCGTGATCTTGAGCAGTGGGCGGCGTGGGCTACCGACGGCCGGCCCGAGCAGCTCAGTGTGATGGATGTGACGCCGGCTGATCTCAGGCTTTATCTGTCACACCTCAGCCGCGGCGGGGCATCGGTGGCGACGCTCAAGCGCAAGGTGCAGGCGCTGAAATCTTTCTACAAATTCCTTATGCGCAATCACGGCCTGAAGTCTAATCCTGCCGCCGCGCTCACCACTCCGCGGCTGCCGAAGCGGCTGCCGCTCAACGTGCGCCCTGACGAGACTGCCGCCATGCTCGACGCCGGAGCCGACGTATACTCCTCGGCCAACGAGTTTAAAAATATCCGCGACCGCCTTATAGCCGAGCTCCTCTACGACACCGGAATGCGCTGCAGCGAGCTCACCGGGCTGCTCGATGTGAATACTGACACCCGTCGCCGTGAACTAAAAGTACACGGTAAGCGTAATAAAGACAGGATCATCCCCATCAGTCCGCGGCTGGCGGAGATGATCGACAGCTACAGGCCGCTTCGCCCGGCACCGGAGGGTGCCACCGTGAAGGTCGACACGCTGCTTGTGAGCGTCAACGGGCTCCCGCTCTCGCGCCACGACGTCTACCGCATCATGCGCCGCTGCATGGAGGCCGCCGACGTCCACGCCGCCCGTCGCAGCCCTCACGTGATGCGCCACTCGATGGCTACCGACATGCTCAACGCCGGAGCCGGCCTCAACACCGTAAAGCAACTCTTAGGTCATGCCTCACTGGCATCCACCCAAGTATATACTCACCTGAGTAACAGAGAACTACAACAAAATTATCAACAAGCACACCCCCGTGCGCTAAAAAAAGGAGGACAAAATGGACATTAACATCAAAGCCATCCACTTCGACATCGCCGAGAAACTTACCGCGTTCATCAACAAGAAACTTGAGCGCCTCGCCCGTCATAATCCGGCTATCACCACTGCCGACGTATCTCTCAAAGTAGTAAAACCCGAGACTGCCATGAACAAGCAGGCTATCGTAAAGGTCCTCCTTCCTCAGGAAGAAGTGGTGGCCGACAAGACTGCCGATACCTTCGAGGAGGCCGTCGACCTCTGCCTCGAAGCTGTGGAGCGTCAGCTCGAAAAGATTAAAAACCGATAACTCTTCTACTTCTCATCAATGCGGGTGCGCCGTGACTCGGCGGTGCACCCGCATCATTTTTTTAGCCGCAAATAAGTGAAATATTCATAAAAATGCTTA
>CAYZFG010000016.1:0-38853 GCA_964477665.1 uncultured Staphylococcus sp. | reverse complement strand
CACGTCGGATTCTGGTTCCGCCTGTGAGGGTTCGAATCCTTCCAAGGCAACTCAAGAAAGAGCTGAGTCATCATGACCCGGCTCTTTTCGTTGTTGGGGCGTTGCTCCTCGCATTGCACGCAATGGAAGTAGGGACGTCGCTGTGCGACGTTTCCAAATGATAAAGTGAATGGTGGAGAGTGGTCGGTGCCCAGCTATGGAGCGGGGGTCGCTGACCCCCGCAGCAGCTACCACGGCGATAGATGGTGTGTCGGGCGTAGGGACGTCGCTGTGCGACGTTTCCGAGATGAACCGATGGTAACTTTCTATCAAGCAGAAAAATAGCTTGTAGCTCCTCCCGGAAACGTCGCACAGCGACGTCCCTACGCCCGACGCGGCGACCATGGCGATGGATGGTGCGCAAATCGTTGGGTATTAAAATGTTACCATATTGCCCTGCCGGACGCTCCATGGAGCGTCCGGCAGGATTACGCGTTTGATAATAGTAATTGTTATATAGTTGCTCCTATGCACCGGCTTTTCGGCTTGCACCGGATTTTTTTGATTTTGCACTGTTAAAAAATCTCAAAGGATATGATATGTGTAGTGGTGATGTAATTTATTGATTTATAGGTATATACGCATAGGGGGGTAATACGTGTTAACAGATTGTCCATAATAATATGGATTGTTACGTAATAATTTCACGCTTTTTTCGTCTCTCTTTTGTCGGATTGTTTGGTGGATTTGGGAAATTTTTGTAATTTTGCATGAAACGCGTAAACCAAACATATCCCTAACTTAAACTCTAAGTATCATTGCGCAGATAAACTAACTAATTAATTAACAACGAGAAACAACACTATAGTACAGCACATGAACGAGTCATCCGCTTTGTGGGGAAGCAATACGGGTCGGCATCACTGACTCATTGCAACTCCTTAAATTACAGGGCATTGGCTTCTACGCTGTTATTTGCACGAGCTGTAGAGCTATATGCTACTTCTGATAATCGGTCAAAGGTTATCGGAAGGAGTTATGCCATGTGTCATGCGGGAGACTTCGTTGACTTTTAACCAATTACAGTGTGATTATTAACAATTAAACCAATCCTTAAAGAAACGTCACTGACAGAATGAGACTCCTATCATTTATACTCGCGGTCATTACGACTTTCTCAGTCTTCGGCGCTGATGCCGTCGACTCGGTGAAGGTCTATTTCCACGTGGGTATGAGTCAGTTTGACCCCGAGATGGGCGATAACGGCGTGGATATGGAACGATTTGTCACTCAGGTGCGTGAGGCATTTGACGACGGTGATATTCAGCGTATAGTGGTGCGCGCTTATGCTTCCCCCGACGGCTTGAATAAAGCTAATCAGCGACTTTCCGTAAAGCGCTGCAAGACCATTACCGATTACATTGCCGTGCATACCGGAGTGAGCCGCTCGCTCATCGAGATGCAGCCGGGCGGAATCGCGTGGGATGAGCTCCGCGAGCTCGTCTTTAATACCCCTGATGTTCCGTCGAGGGATAAAGTGCTTGATATTCTTGACAATACACCGGTGTGGGTATTTGATTCAGAAGGAAAAATCATCGATGGCCGCAAGAAGCAGTTGATGGACCTCGCCCGCGGTGTGCCTTACCGCTGGATGTACACCCACCTCTTTCCCGAATTGAGAAACGCGGTGGCTATATCGCTTTACACTATTAATCCCGAGAAGGAATCTGCACCCGAATCGGCTGCGGAGCCGGCGACGGATAAGGAAGAATCCCAATCGTCAACCGCCACGGCCGAGTCCTCGGAGTCCGATGCCTCCAGCGTCACTGACCGGTCAGAGCTTTCCGTGCAAGACTCTATCGCAGCATCTTCAGCCGTGATACCTTCAGCTGAGATTGATGTGAAAGGCGAGCGCAAGCCGTTTTATTTCGCATTGAAAACCAATATGCTGTATGATGCGGCGCTTGTGCCCAACCTCGGTATTGAATTCTATCTCGGCAAGAATCTGTCGCTCTACGGCGACTGGATGCATGCGTGGTGGAGCAAGCGTGACCGCAACCGCTACTACCGCATCTACGGCGGTGAGCTCGGCCTTCGCTGGTGGTTTGGAGATAAGGCTCATGAGAAGCCCCTCACCGGTCATCACGCAGGCATATATGCCGGTGCCTACACATTTGATATGGAATTTGGCGGCCGCGGATACTTGGGCGGTCTTCCCGGAGGTCACCTCCTTGACCGTTGCTTCATCAATGCCGGACTCGAATACGGCTATTCGCTGCCTGTATCAAAGCACTTCAATATCGACTTCTCCATAGGGATAGGCTATACCGGAGGTAAATACATGGAGTATCTCCCCGACGGTTTCGAGCACGGTTATCTCTGGCAGACTACCAAGCGTTTCAGTTGGATTGGCCCCACCAAAGCTGAGATTTCACTCGTGTGGCTTCTCGGTCGCGGCAACGTCAACGTAAAGAAAGGAGGTGAGAAATGAAAACCCGACTTTTCACCGCTTTGATCTGCGCTCTGGTATCGCTTTCCTCATGCATCCACAAGGAGCTTGATACGCTCACCCCTATGGCCAACAATGTGGAAGTGGTATTTGACTGGCAGAAAGCGCCTAACCATAATGCTCACTCCATGTCGCTATACCTTTTTAAAGATGGCAAGCGAAGCGACTATCATACATTCCGCACCCATACAGGCGGCACTATTCAAGCCGGAGTGGGCAACTACGACGGCATCTGCCTCAACGAGGATGACATATACAGCTTCGTAATCAGCGGCCATGACAAGTATGAGACCTTTAAAGTCACCACCAAGGAGCAGGAAACACTCTCGGCAATGGGTATTCCTACCCGAGGCATCCCGCGAGCCGACGGCGAGGCGATACGTATGGCACCCGCCCGTTTCTGGGGTACCGGTCTCACTGACATCAACCTTCTCTATACCGACGAGAAGCAGACGGTGACGCTGTATCCCGAAGAACTCGTGTGCCGATACACGGTCGACATCCTCGATGTGCAGAAATTAGGTAACGCCGAGGCTAAATTTGACGCCTCACTGTCAGCTCTGGCTGAGGGAGTGTATCCCGGCATGCGCTCGGTGACGGAAGAGGCTGTATCGTTTAGCTTCGTGTTAAGCGCCAATAAGGCCAACAACCGACTGTCGTCGACGTTCTATACATTCGGCGTTCCCACCGGGGAAGCCAAGAAGCATATCCTGTCGCTTTACTTCATACTGAAGGACGGTACAGGTAAAGTATATAATATAGATGTGACAAAGCAGGTCAACGAAGCCTCCAATCCCCGCGACGTGCGCATCGTGCTCCAGGGCCTGGTGCTTCCCGATACCAAGGATGATATTACGGATTCCAATGTCTCCGTCTCGGGATGGAATACGGTGAATATCAATCTCTCAGCATATATTCCAAGATAACACAGTAAAAAAATATATAAATCAATAATAACTAAACAGTAATTATCATGAGGCATCTAAATTATGCATTGCTGGCAGTAGGCGGCTTATTGCTGGCAGGATGTTCCCAGGAAGAAGTGATCGACACCAGCCGACCCACCAATCCCATCAAGTTCAGCGCCGGATTCGCTTCGCGCGGTACTGAAATCACTCTCACCAACCTCAACGGTTTCGTGGTGACAGCGTTCAACAACGGTACTACCGGCCACAAGGCTGTGAACGGCGTGTATCCCGATCCCTACTTCGAGGATGAACCCTTCATCGGTAACAACTCCCAGTACGCATCGCTTACCGGTAAAGACTGGCCCAAGAACGATGACCCGGTGGAATTCTTCGCGTATTACCCCACGCTGAGCGTAATGCGTAAGAACTTCGCTTCCTACGATTACCTCCAGGGTATCAACGCGTCAGACAGTACCTTCATCAAGTTCTACAACATGTGTGGAACCGACGGTAAGGAAGACCCCATCGAACTTGAGCCCGGTGTAACTTCCATCTTCAACTTTAACGACGCTGACCTCGTGCCCGGCTACAAGCTCGGCCGATTCTATGTGCCCAAAGACATCTCGCAGCACGTCGACTTCATCACCGCTCACCAGATGGGTAAGAAGGGCGAAAACGAAATGTCGGGTCTGAAACTCGATTTCCACCACCAGCTGGCTCAGGTTGAGCTCCGCGGTATCAACAATTCACCCTTCTACACCGTGGAAGTGGCAGGTGTACACCTCTCCAATCCTATGGTAGCAGGTGCGATGTTTAACTTCTGCGATGAATCAGGAACACTTTTCGATAAAGAAGGCGGTCACTGGGAAATCGCTACCAACCCCATGTTCAGCGAGGTAGAATACATCTATCAGCCCGCCAATGCCGAATCCAAGCAGCCGGCTGACAACATTCTCCGCCTCCAGCCCAACGCTCCTATGATCTCGGCAGACAACGTCACCGAGTTTGCCCGCGGCGCTTCACTCATGGGTAACGGCGGTAACGCTATGGTGCTTCCCACCACCCGTCAGAAGTGGGCACATATCGACGACCCCACCAATGAAAACAAGTTTATGTACATCGGTGTGCTCATGAACGTGAAGACTACCGAAAACAATGGTGCACAGCCCACTCAGCTCTATCCCCCGCTGAACTCCGAGAAGGCTAAGGGCCTGCGTATGGTATCGTTTGTAGTCGATAAGGAGACTCAGGCTATCCACATGCGTGTCTACAAGGATGAGACCGGTCGCTACTATGAGAATCCTGACTTCAGCGGCAATCCCGTGGCTCTCAACGTGGAAAACGTATATGACGAAGAGACCAATGAAATCATCGAGAGCGTAACTACCGAAGAATTCAAGGACTTCGCCTGGGGTGCTGTTCCCGTATCAGTAGTGTGGGAAGTGGGCAACAAGTATATCTACAACCTCGACTATTCATCAGGCGTAGGTGTGCACACTCCCTTTGACCCCGAACCCGGTACCCCCATTCTTGGCGGTAACATTCAGCTCTTCGTAGGTGTGACCGGCTGGTCAGCAAGCCAGGACAACAACACCTCCGTGCCCTCGGAATAAAACTTTAAATATTTAGATTCCAATTAAATAAGCCGATTTTTCACCGCCTCCTTGCTGAGGAGGCGGTGAATTACCTGACTCAGACATATCAAATGAAGAAGAACAAACTGATATACATAGGGGTAGCTACGCTACTGAGCTTATCGTCATGCTCCGACGAGCACGCCGACGGGCCCGTGGGCGGCGACTCGACGATTCGGTTTGCACCGACTCTGTCGGATATCGCCTGGTCACGCGCGGCTGACGTCACCTACGATAACTTTTATACCTTTCAGGCTACCTGCTTCAATCCCGCCCAGCCTACATTTGACGGCAACGGGATGCTGCAACCTTACTTCGAGGACATTACATTCGGCCGCATTTCTGCCGACGAATATATTGCCGCCGATGATGTGTATAAGTGGCCTGACCATAATGATGATGTTGACTTCATGGCTTTTGCACCCTCGCGCGCGGTCATGGCATCAATAGCGGGCTTTGAGCCCGACGATGACAGTCATTTCGTGATTGTCAACAACACCACATTGGCCGACGGTAAAGCCGTCTACGACTACTCTCTCACCCACATGCGTATTGCCACTGACATACGCGAGCAATACGACTTCCTTGCCGCTACCGGCAGCGGAACAAAATACAGCTCCGCTCATACTCCCGTAAAACTCCCTTTCAGCCATCGCCTGGCAAAGGTGGAACTTCGTGCCTGGGGCGACAATCCCCTCTACCGCATCGAGATAGCCGGAGTGCGCGTAGGTTATGTGCCTGTCGAAGGCTCCTTCAACCTCGCGAAATGTGCATCATCCGAGTCAGGATGGTCCATCTCCCCTGATATGGCCCGCGGCAAAGTTGAATATATCTTCAACAATCAAAACCACGATTACAGCCTCGCCGACGCGCCGGTTGTGATCGACAAGAATGAGGGTCTGTGCAACGACCCTGACCACGACATCTCCCTTATGGGCGAAGGTGGCGCAGCAATGCTCATCCCCGTCTCCGCGCCCGCTTGGGACCGCACGGTCGCGAACAAGACAAGCGGCACTTATCTGGGTGTGCTCATGAGAGTTTCCAACCTGCGAAACGGAAAGCTCATGTATCCGTATTCCGAAGAAAAGCAGCCCATGGAAAAGATATGGCTCGCCGTAAACGAGCAAGGACTCGTTGCCGAACGTCTATACCGTGGCACTGACGGTAATTTCTATACCGATGAAGCAACCAAGACTCTTTACGCAGGCGATCTGTCGGCAGTGAGAGAATACGGTTGGGCTGCCATCCCCGTCGATATCGACTGGGAGGAAGGACAGCACTACATATATACTATCGACTACTCTTCCGGCTTAGGTGTCAAGGACCCTGACGACACTCACCCCGGCGAAATAATATTAGGCAACCCTGAAGTGAATGTAGGAGTAAAGGTCTCCTCGTGGGTTGAAAATGAAGACTACGATCCCGGCATCTCGGTGCCGCGACATTAACACTTACGATATTTAGAATGAAATTACATATATTTCCATATATAGCAATAGGGGCGCTGGTCGCATTGAGCTCTTGCTCTCAGGAGGAAGGGCCCGCGGGCGGTGCGGATCTAAATACCGGACGTCGCATCGTATTCCGCACTTCGCTTCCCGGCGTGACCTCCCGCGCTCAGCAGGTGGCCGACATTGACAGCTGCCACATCACGGCATTTGACCCGGCCGATGAGTCGAGGGTAGATGCCTCAGGTAATCTCTCTTCTTACTTTGACAATGTGAAGATCAAGCGCGAGCCTGACAATACTTTCACATCCGGCGACTGCGTGTGGCCCAAGAGCGACGGCCCCGTCCACTTCATGGCATTCTATCCTCCTATAGAGCACATGCGTGGCGCATGCACCGTCCCCGATAATCAGGATTTCAATATCGACAACCGGTCTACGAAGACCGCTGCCGAGACATCGCTGCACTACCGAATAAATTCCTTCCACCTCGCCTCAGATCTTTCAAAGCAGGTCGACTTTATCACGGCTTACTCCGTGGGTCACTATGCTGAAGATTACCTGACGGGTATCAATCTTGACTTCAAGCACCAGTTGAGCCAAGTGGAGTTAAGCGCGTGGTGCGACAGCAAAGTTTGGAATATAGAGGTTGCCGGCGTGCGCTTCGGCTCGGCAGTTGCAAAGGCCGACTTTGTATTCTCCCCCACGGGCGGTTCCGCTCCCGCTGAAATAGGCTACTGGGAAAATCCCGTGCACGAGCCGGTGCAATATATCTTCACTAAAGGTGACCGCGTAGTAAATCTCTCCGAGGCCTCCACTCCTGAAAAGAGCCTGTCGATAATGGGTGCGTCATCGGAAGCCAACATGATTCCCGGTACTCACACCGGCTGGAATGTGACAGCTGACAGTACCAATGTAGCTGAAGGACTCTACATAAGCGTGCTGATGAATGTCACCTACCTCATTGACGAGTCCCATCCCCAGGTTTACCCTTATACCCATGAGGGTGAAAATATGGAGGTGGTGTATCTCGAAGTTGACGGGCAAGGCGAAATTGCCGGCCGCGTGTATAAGAGCGGCCCGGCATATTACTCTGACCCGCAGTTTACCGAGCTCCACACTCCCGCCGCCGGCAATACAGTCAGAGCATTTGGCTGGGCTGCGATTCCGGTAGGAAGCCTCAAGTGGGAGCCGGGCTACATCTACCGCTACCGACTTGACTTCACCGACGGCGTCGGGCTCCACGATCCCCTCGATCCACACCCGGGTCGATCCATACTTAGCGATAGGGTACGCTTCACTTACACAGTGGATGAGTGGAAACCCGCCTCGAATACCAATACTACTGTTCCAAGAAAATAAATCACTGACACGATATGATCACTACCATAAAACCTGCATACCTCTTCTTGGGAGCAGCCCTGCTGCTTTCGGCGTGTTCGGAAGACGATCAGCCCGGCAACATTGGCCGCGATGACAACCGGGTGATTTTCCACACTTCGCTCCCCGGCATTACCTCCCGTGCAGAAGTTGTGACGACTGAAAGTCTTGATTACTTTATGGTGACGGCTTTCGACCCCGAAGATGAGGCGAAGGTTAAAGCCGGTGTATTAGATACGCTCTTTGGCTACCAGAAGATAAATGTAGTAAAGGATGTAGAATACCAGTCGTCGCCCCTGTGCCTGTGGCCCGATCCCGGCAAAGAGAGCCATGGCTTGACATTCTTTTCATTCTATCCTGATCTTGACCGGATGGGTAATGCTGAGATACTCAACGCCTCTACCACTGAAGCATTTGACTACAGTATAAAGGGTATTACGCTCCGTCCTGATATTGCTGATCAATTTGATTTCATTGCCGCTTACACTACAGGTTCAATGGAAAATAATCTCTTCTCGGGCATCACCCTTCCATTCCGTCACCAGCTCAGCCGAATTGAAGTAAAGGCCTACAGCGGTCACAAGAGTTGCGACATAGAGATTGCCGGTGTGAGAATAGGCGGCGTGGATATGAAAGCCAACTTTAATTTCAAGGCCGACGGCAGCGCCGGCTCTTGGTCAGACCTCTCCGACCGTGGCGTTGTGGAATATATCTTCGGCAAGGATGATAAAATCGTATCCCTTAAAAATGGTAATGCCGCCACTGCCACCGACGCGGGCGCTGTGTCGATCATGGGCAATGCGAAACCCGACGGAAACAACGCCATGCTAATCCCTGCCGTCTACGCTACGCCGTGGGATTATGCCACCGATAGAACTAATAAAGATAAAAACCCGTATATAAGTGTGCTGCTGCGCATTACCTATGCTACGCTCACTTCGGGAATCCGGCCTGAAGAGCCGCAGCGATACCCCTACCGCGACTTATCGCAGGGTGCCGATGCGCTCGATGTCCCCAAAGTGTATCTGGTTGTGGACAAGACGGCGGGCACCGTTTCATCCCGCGTGTATCTCAAGGACTCGGAGTATTACAAAGATCCCGAGTGTACAGTCCCTTACGCGCTCTTAGCTTCGGAAGAAGTTAAGGAGTTTGGCTGGGCTGCCGTCCCCGTCACAGGCTCATGGGAGGCGGGAAACATCTATACTTACACCCTTAACTACTCCGAGGGCATAGGCGTGCATGACCCCTCGCTCACCACTGCCTCTCCGCAGGCCGGCGACCCTGTGATCAGCGACAAAGTAGCCGTAGTATCTTACTCCGTAAAGACCTGGCAGCCGGGCGGCGGCGACGAATTTGTAGTCCCCGGTTCTTAAGAATTTTTACCGACATTTCTATGAAAAGAAGCTATTATATAATATACCTTTTGCTCATTCCTCTCTTTCTGTCGTCATGCGACAGCGACGGGGAGGGCAACGGTCTCATAGTCGACGGCGACCAAATCTCTTTCATTGCCGGAATGCCCGGTGTGAGCAGTCGCACAACTTATGACGTATTGGAGGAGATCTATGCTGAAGGTATTACCATCTCCGCTTTTCCCACCGAGGCTCCCGACGGACCGCTCGCTACCCATTTCGAAGGCGGGATAGTGAAGCGCGATGTCGACGGTGCTTTCCGCTCTAAAGATTGCCGCTGGCCCGTGTATCACGACCGTCGCGACGGACACCTGAAATTCTTTGCATTCCACCCCTCATGCGCCGAAATGAGAAAGCGTGCAGGAGTGGGCACCCAATATTTCAGATTCGCCAACGCAACTAAAAAAGATGCTTCGGGCATCGCCTATGACTATCGCCTGACCCGCTTCCGCGTGGCCCCCGACATCTCCAAGCAGGTCGACTTCGTAACTTCCCAGGGCGAGGGCAACAAGACTGCCCATCTGTACTCAGGTGTTGAGCTCGACTTTGAGCATCAACTGTGCGGAGTGGAAATCAGTGCCTGGGGAGCAAGCACTCTTTATGATGTTGAGGTTGCCGGTGTGCGCATTGGCGGTACTGTGGTGGAGGCTGACTTCAACCTTTCGACCGTGGTAGCTGATCCTGAGGGAGATGACAATACTATCGGTTCTTGGATTTTTCCCAACTCGCCTATCCGCGGATACGTAGACTTTGTATTCGCTGAAGGTGATAAGATCGTGAATATCAACGCAAGCGAGCATAATACTAAAGCTCAGGCTGCTTCCATAATGGGTAGCGGCGGTAAGGCTATGCTCATCCCTTATACCCACAGCAAGTGGGATTATGCAAATGACCGGAAGAACAATGCCAAAGGCATGTATTTCAGTGCCCTGATTCGCATGACTGAGCACGAAGGCGACCACCACCGCATCTTCCCGTCAACTGACCCTACCTCACAGGATTACATTGTATACCTCTCGGTGCTTAAGTCTGACGGCACTGTCATGAAGCGTCTTGACAAGAACGGCAATGAATATGGCTCGAACAAACAGTATACAGTCCCTTCCACTGAAGAAGTCCGCCACTACGGCTGGGCTGCTGTCCCCGCCAATGTAGCGTGGAAAGCCGGATATACTTATTCCTACATCCTCGACTATACAAAGGGCGTGGGCGTGCATGATCCCGTCGACCCCAATCCGGCTATCGCCATCATAGATTGGGTAGAAGGTATCGAAGTGGTTACGCCCGGCACTGAAAGTCAATGGGGTGACGGTGAGACTATCGGATACGGTGGATGGGGAGCCAATTCCAATAATACCGGTCCTGACGGAACGGTTTGGTGGAAGTGATTATCCTCTTTCTCATATTCCAAACTTATATTACAAGAAAACACTATGCACAACATAAAAAGTTTACTGCGCTTTCACTCGGCAATGATCATATTGCTGACTATGGTATTGGCAGCGTGTCAAGATGATATGATGTTGGCTCCGGGCAGTGAAAGTGATGATCTGGGACGCGAAGTTATGCTTCCCTTGTCTCTTGATGTAGAAGAGATGGTCACATTAAACTCCGTATCCCGTGGCGAAGATGGAGCTGATGATGATTATACTCCTACGGTTGTGCCCCCGGATCCGAAAATTTTAGAAGAAGAAACGCGACTGCACGACTTCTGGATCATACAATATAACGATAAGGGCTACCGAGTGGGTATGCCATATTATCAGGAATACTCAGGTAGGGAGGGCGAGAATCGTCCTATTATCCCTATCTTGATTCCCACTCAGGAAGGAAAGAAATTCACTACCGTAGTGATTGCCAATACAGGTAATCCCTCTCTCTTTAATGATGAAAACTCTGCTACGGTAAGGGCCGTCAAGGATGTACATAAGCCAATGAAAAACGCCGATGATGTATGGAGCATCATCGACGGCGAGCGTTATCTCCCTATGAGTGGCAAAGTAGACGTTGATATCAACACCCTATCCTTAAGCACTCATATCCGACCCAATGTAGCTAAACTTCACCTGTATTTCAAGCTTATGAAGACAACGGATGGCGAGGGTGACGCCGGCGGCGGCAATAGCTGGGACCGAAAACGTAAAATCCTCGCAGTGAATTGGGGAAATGTGCCTGATATGCCCTATGCCGATATTCTTTATGATGCAGACAACTACAATGATGATGACCACAGGTTTCCATCACCGGTAAATAAGGCCAAACTTAACCTCTTCCGTTTCACGGACGATACTGAGAAATATAAAGATATAGTAGGCTATTCTTTGGACATGTCTGACAAGCCCTCGACCATAGACGTATATCTTCCCCGAAATACACAAGGAGTCAATAAAAATACCGACCCCTATCTTAAGGCTACTTATGCCACGGAGAATGCCCTCTTTCTGGAAATAGTAAACTCTGACAAAGAAGAAACCCAGCAAAATAAATGGCGACGCATAGAGTTCCTTGTGGGTGGTAATGATGTCAACGACTACAACATCATCCCCGGGAAATATTATGATATTGATTTTACCTTCAGTAATTTTCCTACCGATGATGGACCGGTCAAAAAAATGTACCGCCGCTATCCTGAGGGGAATGCTTACATTGTAAATCCCAATGACACACGCATCGTCAACCGATTCCCGATAAGCCCTGTCAATAACTATGCTACGGAATGCTACCCCGGTGGTACGAATACTACATACACCAATTGGGAGGAGGGTTATTTTAGAATCTATTTGCAGGAGCTTAAAGAAGTAGACAATGATGTTACAGGACAACTTACACAGGATCCTGCAACATGGAAAAACCGTGCAGAGTATTTTACAACTCTTACTGACGATTACCACGAACCTAATTTGGAATTTGCCATTACTCCTGACACTGAATGGGTAGCAGAGGTAATCTGGCAGGACTGCCCGGAAAGACTGATAAATTTCTGCGACTATTTAGGTTTGCTTACTAACAACGGCGACTTCTATGAAAGCGCCGGCGCCATGTGGCTACCCGTGAAGATTAATGATTTTAATATTTTTAAGCAAACATTTCTCCTAAAGGGGGGTACTACCAATGAATTAGACCCTGCGGCATTTAAGGATCCTTACAACGATAGAAACCCCACCCGAAGCGAGATCTTCTTCAAGACCACCGGAGCGGAAGGAAATGCCATCGTGGGAATTCGCAAGAAAAGCGAGGGTAGTAAGCCTGTGGAACAACGCGATTATCTCTGGAGCTGGCATCTGTGGATCACTAATTATAATCCCGCCGAACTCGGTCAGTCTACCATGGACCGCAATATCGGAGCTATGACGACCACTGACCCGGGATTTTACTATCAGTGGGATAGAAAAGACCCCTTCCCGTATTGGGGAGTTCCGGTATATGACATCAACGGTGTTGAACTGACGCAGCTGAGACACGAAGTAGGATCAGGTGAAAATAAAGTATCAGCCAGCATGCTCTGTTTTCAACATGCCGCCCTTACTACCACTCGCGACCTTAGGACAACACAAACAAATGCCGTAAAATGGCCTTACAAGCTGTTTTATCATACCGGTGGTAAAACTGCCACGACTTTAGCAAACAAGAATTATATAGGCCAGACCGTTCGTATAGCTGGTTCTTGGACTTTACCCACGTCTACAATTAATTGGACTCCTCAGGATCCATCACCACAAGGATGGGTGCTTCCTCCCGATGAAAAGCAACATGAAACCCCTCCGGGATCATGGACTATAATTTCCTCCTGGCAAGGCTTAGGAGAACTGCCTCGTGGTGGATTACGTGCTGATACATACAGATATACTACATTATTTGACCTGTATCGTGGTGAGAACGCCTTTCTTTGGGTTAAAACACCCGGTGTCGTGCAATCTAATCCTGCCCCAAATACGGGAACCTTTACAGCCCCTTATTACCCTGAAGGCGTGAAAAGTATGGTCGACGCCCTCCCCGTCCGCTGCACGAGAAGATAAGTAAAAATAAGGTAGTTACCGCCCCGCAACCACTGCGGATGAGGGCTGGAAGCCCGATGTTGTAATTAACCGCGGATGTAAGTCCGCGGGGTGTAACTGACTGAAAAATAGAGCTCCTTCAGAGCTCAGTATCTCGCGGGTATGTGTTCCCGCGCACTTACATGCGCGGTTAATGACAACGACACCGCTCCGCGGCTGAGATTAGCGACTTCTTCAGTATACGCAAGTCGTGCCTCCAGCACCAATGTAGGTAAAGAATAGTCCTTACAACCGGCAGAATGCTGTTACCTATAGATAGTCAGGCCGGTGGGGGTGATGTAGAGGTGGCCGGGGCGCGGGTTGATGACGCGGCGGCCGAGGAGGTCATAGTATTCCGCCGGGGTGGCAGAGTCATCCGTGGAGATGAGGTCGAGGGATGAGTCGGCTGCGTAGGCGTCACCGATGATTTTCACGTCGCTGAGGGCGAGCTGCTTATTTGCCGTCATGTAGTAGAGATAAATCCCGACGCGAAGCGTTTCACCCGTGCCCGCGTTGACGAGCGGGAGGGTGACCTGTGAATAGTCATTTCCGCGCAGCGGCTGAAATCCGGCGAGAAGTTTCTGCGGTTCGGCACCGTCGCGGCTGCACTCCACGTCGATGTAACACATATCGGTGCCGATGCGTGAGGCGTTGAAGGTGAGAGTCTTGGGTACGAAGATGTAGCCGGGAGCTGTGACGATGTCAAAGGTTATATTACAGTCACGGTCGATGGCGCGGTCGATGGCGTCAGTGGGATTGAAGAGCGTGAATGTCTCGCCGCCAAACGTCTTGCTTGAATGAATCTGAAGTTTGTCACCGAGGGTGAACGATGCCGACGTAAACGCTTCGGGGCATGTAGAAGTAGCCTCGGTGGAGCTCGACGTGCCGCGATCGAGAGGCCACGAAAGGGTTGCGTCGAAGTGCTCACCGTCGAGAGCCACCACGTCAGCCACTATGGGAATGAAAAATGATTCATCACCAGAGGTAACTACTACGGGGAATTCGATGCGGCCTGAGCCGGTGAAATTGGCCTTGAAATATACGTCGGCTTGCAGGAGAAATTCGTCGGTCGCATCAACTTTGAGTGACGAAGAGTAATCGCCCTCGCGATTAAGCGAGAGAAGCACACCCTCGGGGGCGGTGAGCGTGACACTTGCCGGGGTCGCGGTGCCAAACGATGAAATATTGAATTGCCCTTCCACCTCCACGCCGGCATACACAGTGCCGAAATCTACTGCTGAGGGAGAGGACGCCAGCGCGCGGGAAAATGCATCGCCGAGTGTGGCACCCGATGATTTTATCAGTGTAGCCACATCAGCCATGGGCACTGCTGTGTATTCATAGGGCATATTTATGACGGCATTGCCTTGCTGCGCGGGCTTGCCCTGCCACTGACTTCCGCGCCACTCATATTTCTCGTTGCCGTCGCGCAGTGCAAGTGCTTTGCCTATCTTGGAGGTGAAGTAAGATTGCTCGATGAGGATGCGCGCCTTATTGTGGGCATCTATGCACGTGCCTTTGGTGCAGTCCCAGTAGCAGTTGAGGAGGTGGTAAGTGCCAAGGGTGGCGTAGGGCATGCGTCCGCGGCAACCTTCGTCCCAGAAGCAGCGGATCCAACTGATATTATTCTTCTGCGCGGAGCCGTCGGTGAGCTCAGGACCACCGGTAAGATTGCTCAGCGGATGATTGTAGGCGAGCTCGGTATAGCGGAAATGGCAGTCGCTCACGGTGATGAAATCAGAATTGCTCACTATATCGAGATTGCCGTCAAGACCGTCGGTGAAACGGCAATGATCCACCCAGATGTTGTTGCAGCCGATGAGAGTGAGGAGGTCGGCACCACCCACATCGAGCGACCCCGGGCCGGCGAAATCAAGATTTCTGATGATGATGTTTTCGCAGCCCGTGAAAGAGAAAACACCCGCGTAGCGATATGGCTCCTTTGGGTCGCCGAAGTGATCTATAAGAGCCTGACGAAGCAGGAACTCACACTGCTCGTTGACGGCCACGCCATTTGACAGCGTACCGCCGAGATTGTCGTCGGGGTTGCTGCTGTAAGAGTTGATGTCGAGCGCGTCGAGTAGGTCGCGTATCTCTTGCGATACGGTAAAAGTAGTGAAAAGTCGCGCGCCGTTGACACCCACGAGAGTCTTGCCCGAAAGGGAGGAGAAACTCATATATGACGACAGCTCGAAATCGCCCTTCGATCCGTCAAATACTATCACATCATGGCTCCTGACGGCATCGAAAATCTTGTCGCGCATGTCGGCGCCGTCGCTACGGAGCACTATCACCGCGCCGTCGCCGCCACCGGTGAGGTCATAATCGGCGCCCGACGAGAGCGTAGTACACGTGACAAATCCCTCGGGCCGATCAGGATCGTAAGCACCGGCAGTCAAGGTACCACACAGCATGGCAACGGAAATAGCTATAACAGAAAGTTTCATGGCAATAACGGATTTAAGACTTTTCAGCAAAGATACGCAAAATTCCCTATATATCAAGAAGCGACGTTCCTACATGATAAGGTCGCGGTAGATGTCGAGGGCGGTGCGGAGGGAGGTGGGGGTGATTTCTACGTCGGTCACGGGTGCGCCGGGGGCGTTGAGGAGGGTGAAGAGGATATGGCCTGCGCTGACGTTTTTCTTGTCGTGGCTCATAAGGTCGAGCAGGGCGGGATAGTCGTCGCAGGTGATGGCGGGTGCCGAGGCACCAAGCTGCTTGATGAGCGAAGAGAGATGGTGGATATAGTCGCTCGGGAGGCCAAGGAGGGTGTGGGAGAGAATCATGGTTACGACCAACCCGTGGAGCACGGCTATGCCGTGGGGGAGGGAGTGGCCGCGTGATATGCAGAGTGATTCAAGTGCGTGGCCGAAGGTGTGGCCGAGGTTGAGGGCTTTACGGAGCCCGCGTTCGTGAGGGTCGGCCGCCACGATGTCGCGCTTCACGGCAATGTTTTTTTCGAGCAGACGATTGAGTTCCTCGGGCGAGGCTTCGAGAATGTCGAGCGAGAGCGTCTCCGCCCACATTTCGGGAGACCGGAGCAGGGCGTGCTTGAGCATTTCGCCGTAGCCTGAGAGCAGTTGGGAAGCGGGAAGGGTATTGAACAGCCCCGAGTCAACTATCACCGCTTCGGCCGGAGCGAAGACTCCTATCTCATTTTTCAATCCTCCGAAATCCACGCCTGTCTTTCCGCCAAGAGCTGCGTCGACGGCGCAGAGCAGTGTCGTGGGAAGGTTGATAAATCTTACTCCGCGCTTGAAGGTGGCGGCTACGAATCCGCCCATGTCGGTGGTCACACCGCCTCCTATATTTATTACGAGCGAGTGGCGGATCATGCCTCCTGTGGTCATTGCTTGCCACAGCGAGGAGCAGGTGTCGAGAGTCTTGTGTTCCTCACCGGCGGGAAAAGTGACTACATTCCACTCCGCGGGGAGCTTCAGCTTGGGAAGCACTACATCGGCAACCGTGGAATCAGCGATTACCGTGACACCCGCAGGGGCAAGTCGGGCTACGGTCTCGCGTAGGGCAGCAGCCGCATCGAGAGTGAATATTACTCGGGTGTCAGTCATGAGCGAGTGGTTTCGGCCATGGCTGAAAATAGCCCGGGCATCATTTCGGCACATTGCTCCATGGTATCATATACGATGTCGGCTCCGGCCTTTTCGAGCTCGGCGCGGGGAATGGGACCGGTGGTGACGCCTACGGTAAACGCTCCAGAGCGGTGACCGGCCGTCACGCCGAGCGGTGCATTTTCTATCACGATAGCTTCAGTGGCTTTTACTCCGGCCCGCTTCATGCCCATGAGGTAAGGCTCGGGATCGGGCTTGCCGCGCTTTACATCGCGGGCGGTGATGATGGAATCGGCGTCGATGAGTCCGGCGAAGTCACCTGTGAGGCGGCTTATTACGGTCTGTTGACCCGACCCGGTCACTACCACACGCTTTGTGCCTGCCGCTTTGAAAAATTCCAGCAACTTCTTTGCTCCGGGCATCAATCCCACCGCGGGCTGCATGGCGAAAAGCTCGGTCTTGCGCTTATAGAGCCGCTTAATTTCCTCCTCGGTGGCATCGCGACCGAAGGCGCGGTTGAAGAGTCGGCAGAGCGTGTAGGCTCCCGTGGCACCTTCGTAAAGGAAAAATTCCTCGCGGGTGGAGGGTATACCTATTTCGGTAGCGAGGGTGTGCCACGCGGTAGCGTGGTTAGGCATCGAGTCATAAAGCGTGCCGTCCATGTCGATGAGCGCGGCGCGGGGCACAAAGCGTTGCGCACCCGTGGCGTCGAGGTAGCGGAGAATTATATCGTGATCAGTCATGTTTCAGTGAATCAAGGGGTAAAGGGGTGTCGATGAGGCCTTCGCGGATAAATACGAGCGAGTCAGCGCGCGAGATGGTGTCGCCGGTTACCACGTCGAGCGACCGCAACTCCGATGGTTTCGACGACTTCAGGTTAATACCGGGGCGCGAGGAATTGCGCACGCCGCGGATAAACGCGCTCTCGATCTGGCGCACGAGGTTGATGCGTGTGGTATCGGAAATCACGGTGCTCGTAGCGAGCTTCTTTTCATTGAGTTTGGCGCCGCCCAGACGTATCTTCATCTTATCAGGATTGCCCGAGATGTTTATGCCAAACTTAAACGGAATGGGCGATTTCAGCACCGCCACGTGGTACTTGAAGTTGAGCGCGAGGTCGTTGCTGCCCATCACGCCCAGTCGGTAGCGGTCCATGTCGAAGATAAACGGGAACAGTTCCACGCGCTGGCTGTCGACCACCATCTCCACTTCCATGTGGTCAATCATATTGCGCTTCTTGTTCTTGAACAGCAGCCACTTCGATACCTTGCGGAATGTCTCGCTGTCGAGCAATACCAGACTGTCGCCGGTGATCTTCACGGCGGCCGAGAGCGACGGGATGTCGATGTTCATGTCGGGCTGCAGATTGGAGGTGGCGGCAATATCGGCGTTGATGATACCGCTCACGCCGTTGAGCAGCGGCATCACGGAGTCGATCGACGGCATGAGTTTAAGGAAGCGGTCGATGCGGAAATCCTTGAGAAGCATGCCGAAGGCAAATCGCATATCGGTCTCGTCGGGGGCTGAATAGAGCGCGTTGAGGTCAATGGCACCCATATCGGTGCGGGCGCGGATGCCGCGGAGATTCAGTGCTCCGCCGCTCAACCGGGCCATGCCCCTTACATCATTGAGCATCAGGTCGCTGTAAATTACATTGTTGAGCTTCAGATTCAGTCCCGCGTCGATGTTCATGGGTATGATTATGGGAGCGGCCGAGTCGTTTTCTGCGGCTTTGTCAAGCACGCGCTGCATCTCGGCTTCACTCTCTTCTGCCACTGAAAGACGCCGGCGGTCAGCATTTTTCTGATAAGCAATTCCGGCAAAGAGGGCTGTGGCTATGCGGTTGACGTCGAGTGTATCGCCGGTGACATTGAAATCAAGCTTGATGGGCGAACCGCGGCGCGATGTGAGCGAGCGTGAAATATTGGCTACGGAGCCCTCTACCATCAGTCGGCTGTGACCCACAGCATATTGAGTGTGGGCGATAGTGAGCGAGTCCGACGAAAATTTCATGTCGAGATCCGAAATCACATTCCTGATAGGGAACAGCGGCGTGAACACCCCTATGCGGGCTGCCTTGACATGGCCTCGGGTATTCCACTTCTTGAGCAGAGCCACGGTAGAGCCGTCGAGATTAAAGGAATTTTCATTGTCGAGCGAGTCACCCTGAGCACTTCGGTGACGGCTCATAGACATCGCGCGGGCGTAGACTGAGTCTATGGGAAGCTCAGGATGCAGAGCCGCAATCGAGTCCATGCGCTGACGGGCGCGCTTGCCTATGCGCGGCGGGGCCGGGTAGATGGTCACGGCGGCATCGATGTCGCTGATAAATGCCCGCAGGAAGTTTTGGGAGTACACTGCGCGACGCGATGTGATTTTGGCCGAAAGGCGCGGCTTGGTGGTGTTGCCGCGGAAGCGCGTGAGCGAGCCGCTTACCGTAGCGTCGCGCAGGCGTATTCGTGCCGAGTCAGCCTCATTGTCGAGCGAAAGCAATCCGGCCGTGATGCGTCCGCCTATAGGATTTATCATCGTAGTGTCGGCTGTAGTGGCTACGTTGAGCATCCCCACACCCATCTTCCAGTCACGCCCCTGCATGTCGAGGCCGGGGGTGAAAAATGATATCGAGTCGATTTCGAGTGATGCGGTGAGAAGGGAATCCACGGTGTGGGTACCGATGGAAATGCGGGAGTCAGATCCCAGTCGGAGTTGGGCCCGGTCAAGGAAGAGGTTGGCCGACGCGTCGCGCATGTCGAGGTGGAAATCGTTAAGCGAGGCCTCGCCGTTGAACTTCACGCGGTGAAATTCCGCCGGCGTCAGGTAGCTGCGGCGGAAGGCAAATGTACACTCGGCTTTCAGGTCGCCGGCAATGCGGCAGGGCAGGGCATTGAGCAGTCGGGGCGAGAGCCAGCGTGCTACCAGTCCGCCCTTGAACGAGCCGGTAACGTTGGGGTCTGACAGCGGGTGCGTGACCTTGGCCGAGAGGCGGAAGCCCACCCCTTCGCCCACGGCAAAGAGGTCGCTGACGTTGAGCACTGATTTGTCGGGCGCTTTGCCGTCGATCACGGCATCGGCCTTCATGCTCAGCTTTTTAAGATACATTTCCTCAAATCTTGCCGTGCCTTCGTCGATGGTCAGCGCGGCTTTAAGTGAGGGGATGAAATCCACACCCACGGTATAAGGCTCGGTAAGAGCTATATCAGCCGAGAGGCGGGCATCGCCCCCTATCACCATTCCCGGGGGCAGTACTCCTTCGGGCACCAAGGCCATGAGCGAGTCGACCGATACGGGGAGAAGCTTGATATTTAAAGTGTTGAAAACCGGTGCTTCAGAGAAATCGGCCCGAGTGGTCACGTCGACAGTCACGTCGCCCATAGCCGCACGCAATCCGTCGAGAGCTATTTCGGCGGGACGCTCGGGATTCCAGGTAATGTCGCCTCCAAGGCCCAGGCGGAGGTTGTCGATGCGCATGTCGCCTATGCGGGCGCGAGAGTCACCCTTGACATCGAGGGTGTAGACGGGATTTTTCTCGCCTTCAAGAAGAGCCGATGAGAGGTTGAGGGCGAGGAAGGTGGAGTCAGGCACGGAAAGGTAGCGCACCGGCATGTCGCCTGTAATCGCAAAGCGCCCGAGCGAAAATGATGGGATGGAGGATGATTCCGATTTTTCTTCCGAAGGCGGGACAATGTCATAGTTGGTGGTGCCGTCGGCAGCGGTAACCAAGTTGATTTCAGGATGATGGATCTCTACGCGGTCAACGGCGATGGTGCCCGTGACGAGCCGGGGCAGACTTAATGCGCCGTGAAATGTCTCCACGCTTAGCAGCGAGTCGCGCCACGCCGGGAGTGAGTCGGCGGCACTCGAAAGTGAATGAGAAACTAATTCCAGACCGTCCACATCCACTTCAAGACGGGGAAAGGTAGACCAGAAACTCAATTCCACACGCCGGATATTGACCTCGGCGTTGAGATTGTCGCGCGCTATATCCTGCACGAGCGGGGTGAGCCGCGCAGGAGTAAGTATCCACACGGCCACGCTTATCGCAGCGAGAACTAAAATTACGATTCCCGCGAGCGTAAAGCCGATGATTTTCAGGAGCTTTTTCATTGTCAATCTTTGGGTTTGCGAGCCGTGATGTGATAGCATGGCTGCTTGCGCTCATATTTTACCCACAGCTTACCCTCCTCGCGCATAGCCTTCAGCACCTCGGCAAGGACACCTTTGAGGTCGTCGATACTGCGGGGCACGGAGTCAGTATCGGCTATGAAGCGTGCGTAGGAGATGTCAAACGTCGTGCCAAACTGATGCACCGATGAGTCAACGGCATTGCGGTTGCGGCGGCGAAGTCGCTTCACGGCCTCGGGGGTGCGGAGCAGACTCGTCACCTTGATGCGGTAATCACCGCCGCCGCGCGACTGAATAGTGTCGCGGAAGCGGCGCCCTATCTCGCGAAGTGCGGCCTCGGCTTCGGGCACAAGGTAGGGTCGCGAGAAGGTGAGATCGTCGATGTAATAGTCGGCACACGAGGTCACCTTCACTATCGGGCGGCGCAGCTGCCAGTGGGAGCGGGTGCCGGCAAGCGGCTCTATGCCTATCATGCGAGCCTCGGCCAGATGCACGTGGTTACTGTCGTTGAAATACTTGGCCGGACTACCGAAATAGTTGACTTTCATTTTGATAGTAGGCTCGGGCATATCTTCGAGGGGAGAGGAATAGTCGGGCTGCGGCGTTTCGCCGGTTACGTCGACATATTCCACCGGCTCCTCCGTTTCCTCGTTCATGGCAAACTCCTCGCTCTCAGCCGATGGCTCGGACTTGCTGTCGCCTCGGCGGCACATGTACATGCAGCCGCCCACTATGAGCACGATTATTGCCAGCAACCGCAGTGCCTTGCGGGGACTGAACTTACGCTTGCGCTTGCGGCGCTTTTTCTTTGCGGGTTGAACCGGAGTATTAGTCATCAGTCATCAAGTTTTATTCCGGCATAGGCGAGCGCTTCACGGCGCTCCACGCATGTGCCGCACTTTCCACAATGTTTTTCTCCCCCCTTGTAGCACGAGTAAGTGGTGGAGTAGTCGATACCCAAGTCACGGCCATGGCATGCTATCTCTCCCTTGGTGATGCCGGTATAGGGTGCCACGATACGGATACCGGCGTATGTGCCCAGGCGCACAGCCTCGGCCATCGCGTCGACAAACGCTCCTCGACAGTCGGGATAAATCGCATGGTCTCCACCATGGCTGGCTATCATTACGGTGTCGAGGTCGCGGCTCTCGGCGAGTCCGGCAGCTATGGAGAGCATGATGCCGTTGCGGAACGGCACTACGGTCGACTTCATATTTTCGTCGGCATAATGTCCCTCGGGGATTGCATCGGCACCCTGAAGAAGCGAGCTCTCAAAATAGCGGTTCATGAAATCGAGGTCGATTCCCACGAGCTCTATTCCCAGATTATGGCAATGCAGGCGCGCACACTCGCGCTCGCGGGCATTATGATTGGAACCGTAACTGAAATTCACGGCCAGAGCTATCTCTGAGGCATATTCATAAAGCATCGTGACGGAATCCATGCCGCCCGACAGCACTAAAAGCGAGTGTTTCATTTTCGGGAAAGGACGTTTTGAAATTGCTGTGCGCGACGCTCGCGGGCAAGAGCCTCGTGAGCCTCGTCGCCATAGTTGGCAAATGGGTAAATCGAGATGCCGCCTCGGGGAGTAAACCAGCCGGTAACCTCAATGTAGCGGGGATCCATCAGCGCGATAAGATCCTTCATGATGATGTTGACGCAATCCTCGTGGAAATCACCGTGATTACGGAAACTGAAAAGATACAGCTTCAGGCTCTTGCTCTCCACCATCTTCACGCGCGGGATGTAAGAAATGATGATTTCGGCAAAGTCAGGCTGACCCGTCTTGGGGCAGAGCGAAGTAAACTCGGGGCAGTTAAATGTCACCACATACTCGTTTTCAGGATGCTTGTTGTCAAATGTTTCGAGTATTTCGGGGCAATAAGAAGCGGGATATTTCGTGGCCGACTCTCCGAGGAGAGTCACACCGGCAAGTTCGGATGAATTGCGCATAATGATATATTACAATTTTCTTTACTGCAAAATTAATCATTTTCTCGGCAATGACAAAATCGAGGCAAAGAGACATAGTTCAGCGTTAAGAGTGATGCAGGATATTCCGTCGTAATTCGGCGACCTTGCGGGCACCATTTTTAGACATTTGTGGATGTGGGGACGTCGCTGTGCGACGTTTCCAAGAAGAGCCATCGGTAACTTATTGCATGACAGAATAATAGCTTGTTGTGCTACCCGGAAACGTCGCACAGCGACGTCCCTACACCCGACACACCATTCTTCGCACAGCGAAGCGGCAAGCCGATTACGTCACCGCCCCCACATTTCCGAGAGGTCGGAATTATGGAGCGGGGGTCGCCGACCCCCGCCGCAGAGACTACGGCGATGAAGTTAGGTCATAAGTCAGAGTTATAAGTTATAAAGCGATACAGCCGAGTGGACACACCCATATCGGTCGCGCACCATCCATCGCCGTGGCCACTGCGGCGGGGGTCAGCGACCCCCGCTCCACATGAGATCACGCTGAGATTGAAAAAAATGATTGAAATCCTTCCGCTTTGTGTGAAGCCAGTGTTTTAATCGTTTCTATCGTGAATTTATTGTGAATTTATAAAACAATAATTTGCTTTGTTTTAAATATAACTTTAAATTTGCGAAATGAATACTCTCTTACCGGAATTTGCAAGCAGTAAGAACCGAAAATTTAATATTGAGAGTGATGGGTATTCCATTTATAAATAATGGTATAAATCACGGACCCTGTACAATTATAAGTCAACCATCGTTGTTGCCAATGTTTAGATAAATGAAAAATCTGCTCATTATACTTATAGTTTTGTGGAGTACATTATTGATGTCTCCACGTAGAATTGTTGCTTGTGAAGTAACAGAGGAAAAAAGCAATCTTATTAACAGCATCTTACCCGAATCAATTACTTCCTCTTTAGAGAATAAAAGTTATATTTTTTATTGTTGGGGGCATAGTGGATTTAGTTGGTCTCTGGTTTGCCTATTTAATAACTCATATAAGATATATAATGGTTCAACCATTGCGAATAAAACTGTATTATTGGAGAATATTGACACAGCGAATTTCGTCAATAGGTATAATCAGTTACTTAAATGGGGACTTGATACATTACCCTTGATTTCAACAAATATGACGCCTGTTTATAGAAACGAATATTGGCCTATTTCGAATACTCTTGTTGCGAAAGACAATATGAGAATGTGTTACTTTAGCTCAAATGATGCTATAGGTTTCAGTGGTTCTGACAGCATGCACTTTAACGAAAAATTCCGTCAGCTGTCATTACTTATGTTGTGGCTTTCCGACCAAGGAATCCGTGATGTTTTGCAGTTGTGGTAATCAGCTGATTTATAGACTTTGCTTTGCGGCGGATTCCTTTTTATTTGGCATTTCGCCTCGTATAGGACTATCTGAATAGTGGCGATTCAACCCCTTCCGACCACTAGAAACCTCCGGGGTGCTTGGAGTATTTACCATCTCATATCGGTCGCGCACCATCCATCGCCGTGGCCACTGCGGCGGGGGTCAGCGACCCCCGCTCCATAGATGGCGGCGACTTCAGCTCCGTGGGGATTACTCGCCGGCGGGGGCGAGCTGGACGGTGAAGTGGCGCATGAGGGGTGCCTCCCACGTGATCTTTACTCCGCGGGTGATTTCGTGGCGACGGTCATAGATGTTTTTAAGCGCTACGGCTACGACGTTCATGTGATTGTCGGTATACGTGCGGCGGGGAATGGCGAGTCGCAGCAGGTCGAGGCCGCCGAATCGGTTTTCGCGTGTGATGGGGTCGCGGTCGGCCAGAATATAGCCTATCTCGCAGCCGCGTATTCCGGCCTCGCGGTAGAGCTCAACGGTGAGGGTCTGGGCGGGGAATTCCTCCTTGGGAACACTGGTAAGTATCTTTCCGGCGTCGACAAATATGGCATGGCCACCGGCGGGGCGCTGATAGGGGATGCCGAACTCGTCGAGGCGCTTGGCAAGGTATTCCACCTGATGAACGCGCGAGTGGAGATTGTCAAACTCCGTGTTTTCGTCAAGACCCACGGCGAGCGCTTCCATGTCGCGGCCGTTCATGCCGCCATAGGTAAGATAGCCCTCAAAGGGGATGGAATATAGCTTGGCGCCCTCAGCCCAGTCTTCGTGGCGGGTGGCGATAAAGCCGCCCATATTCACGATGGCGTCTTTTTTTGCCGACATGGTCATACCGTCGGCGAGGTCAAACATCTCGCGCACGATTTCCTTGATAGTCTTATCAGCGTAGCCCTCTTCGCGCGTCTTGATGAAGTAAGCATTTTCAGCAAAGCGGGCCGAGTCAAATATCACCCTTACGCCATGACGGTCAGCACACTCGCGTACTGCCTTGAGATTTTCCATTGACACGGGTTGACCGCCGGCGGTATTATTGGTGATGGTGACGATTACGAAAGGCACCTTCCCGGCGTTTTCGGTAAGCACGCGGTCGAGCTTGGCGATGTCGACATTGCCCTTGAACGGATGCTCAAGCTGCGTGTCTTTAGCCTCGTCGATGGTGCAGTCCACGGCAGCAGCTTTGCGGCTTTCGATATGCCCCTTAGTGGTATCGAAGTGAGAGTTGCCCGGCACTACGTCGCCCTCCTTCACTAGAGCGCTGAAAAGCACATTTTCAGCCGCGCGACCCTGATGGGTGGGTATTACGAGGGGGAAGCCGGTAAGACGCTCGATAGTGTCGCGCATCTTGAAGAAGGAGCGGGCGCCGGCATAGCTTTCGTCGCCCATCATCATGGCGCTCCACTGGCGGTCGCTCATCGCACCGGTGCCCGAGTCAGTGAGAAGGTCGATGTAGACCTGCTCTGCGGGAAGTTGAAATACATTGTAATGAGCATCTTTAATCCACTGCTCGCGTTCCTCGCGAGTGCTTTTTCTGATGTGTTCCACCATCTTTATGCGCCAAGATTCGGCAAAAGGTAATTCCATGGTATAAGTATAATTAGAGAGTTGATTACACGCAAATATAAGGATTTATTCCGGAAAATCCAAAAAAATCAGCGGAGCTCGCCTGCACCCTGACGGATGATTTCAGGGGCGGTGGAGTCAGTGATGTCAACCACGGTAGAAACTTCTGTTCCACCGTCGTCACCGTCGATTACTATGTCGATTTCAGGGGCGGCTTCGAGCGCTATGGCCTGAGGGTCGACGGGGTAATTTCCTTCGTCGTCAGTAGGCACCGTAGTGGATAGTATGGGATGTCCCAGGGCCTCGGCTATGGCGCGGGCGATGGGATTGTCGGGGATGCGCACTCCCACTGTGCGACGCCCTTTAAATGCTTTGGGCAATGACGTGGCTGCGGGGAGAATGAAGGTGAACGGGCCGGGAAGATTGTCCTTGAGGATGCGGAAGGCATTGTTGTCGATTCGGGCGTATTCGGCGGCCATCGAGAGGTCGGCAGCGATGATCGAAAGAGTATTTTTATCGGGATTCAAGCCCTTGATACGGCACACTTTTTCGATAGCGCGGCTATTGAGCGCGTCGCAGCCTATGGCGTAGACGGTATCGGTAGGATAGATCACGAGACCGCCGTCGCGCAGGGTGGTGACTACTTCGTCGAGAAAGCGCTCGTTGATGCTTGAAGGGTACATGCGTAAGATTTTCATGGCTGTAGGGGAGATTTATTTGGCTAATGGTAGTTCGATGCGGAAAGTGGTGCCCTGACCGGGGACGGAAGATTTTACAAATATGCGGCCTCCATGATACTCGGCCACGATGCGGCGCGCCAAGGCGAGCCCCAGACCCCAGCCGCGCTTCTTGGTGGTGTAGCCGGGATTGAACACGGTGTCGAAGTTGCGGCTCTGGATGCCTTTGCCGGTGTCGCTCACTTCCACGTATGCGCGTGACCTGTCGATACCGGTGATGATATGGATAGAGCCCGAGCCCTCCATGGCGTCGACAGCATTCTTGATGAGATTTTCAAGCACCCACTCCATGAGTGGCCGTGACATGCTCACGTCAAGCGCTCCCGCATAGAGGTCGGTGGTGAGCTTTATGCGGCTCGAAATGCGGGTCTTCATGTAGGAGGCCGAGGCTTCCACCACTTCGTTGAGATTCTCCATTTCCATCTGCGGGCGCGACCCTATCTTGGAGAAGCGCGAGGCGATGGTGGAGAGGCGCTTCACATCCTTGTCCATCTCGGTCACAACGTCCTTATCCACTCCCATTCCTTCGAGAAGTTCCATCCAGGCCATGAGCGAGGAGATGGGGGTGCCGAGCTGATGCGCTGTCTCTTTGGAAAGTCCCACCCACACCTTATTTTGCTCGGCGCGCTTGGTCGACGACACGGCATAATAGACTATGAGCACAAACGCCAGCAGCACTATTACCTGAATATAAGGATAGAGACTCAGACTTTTAAGCAGCTTTGAGTCCTCGTAGTAAAGATGCTGGCAGTTGGTGGGCGTGATGATGATGTTTATGACGTTGGGCGTGTGGCGCAGCTGCTCCAGTTTGCCCATGAGGAAAGTATAGTTTACGTCGCTCAGGTAGGAGTAGGGCATGGTGGAGTCGATAGGCTCCGGGAGGTCAAAGTTGCGGTGATTGAGTATGTTGCCCTCGTCGTCGGTGAGCAGCACGGGGATGCTGCGGTTTTCCTCGATGATATTGAGGAGGAAATCTATGTTGCCCGCCGGGGCATCGTCGGTGGTGTCGACCGATGTAAGGTTAATGATTTCCTTTGTAGCGTCGGCCCATATCTGCATACGGGCGCGCTCCTGCTCCGAGAGATCCTTGACAAGAAGATTGGAATAATACAGAAAGCCGGCTACCACCGCAACCGAAACCACGATGAAGATTATGAAGCCGTAGCGCCGAAGTTCGTAAATATTCCTGTTCATGTCGCAAAGTTAACACAATTAAAGCATTTTTAGCGTAAAGTGATGCGACAAAATCACATCCCGCGTGTTATAATAGTGTAATTTATGAAGAAGAGCTTCAAAACACATACAGGAACGCATATTGAAACAGACAATGTAGTTTTTGCATCCCTCGTCCTAAGGGTCGAGTTGTGAAACCGGGCTCTTAGGCTCTCATAAATAAATAGTTGAAACGTGAGGAGGCGTTATCTCTGAGGAGGTAACGCCTTTTCACATTTCAGTCGCAGCTATGAGGGTGATCAGAGCGCTGCGCGGATGTCGGCAATCATGCGGGCATATTCCTCGTCAGAGAGATATACTTCGCCGGGGTTCATGCGGAATGTGCCGCCGTAGTCAGGCCCGCCGACATACTTGGGAGCGAGGTGGAAGTGGAGGTGAGAAAGTTTGTCGGAATAGGCTCCGTAGTTGATTTTCTCGGGATTAAATACCTTCTGCATGGCGCGGGTCACGCGAGCCACGTCGTCCATAAAGGCGTGAAGCTCTTCGGGTGAAAGCTCGTTGAGGTCGTTGACATGACCGTTGTAGGCCACGAGGCAACGTCCGCGGTAGGTCTGCTCCTTGAAGAGGAACGCGCGCGATACGCTCAGCGGGGCGATCTCAATCATGAGATTGTGGAGAGTGTCATTGTTGGTGCAATAGAGGCAGTCTTTGGGATCACTTTTCATGGTGGTGAATATTAGGGGGTTAAACAATATTATAAATCATGCTCCCGCAGTGGCTATGTAGAGGCGGGAGGTATCGAAATACTTGCGGGCAAGAGTGGCCAGACTCGCCGGTGACAGCGCGAGGATGGCGTCTTGCTGTTGTGCAAAATAGTCGGCCGGGGCGCCGGAGAGTATCGACGCGCGGTGGTGGTCCATGATGGAAAATGGCGTGTCGAGCATCGCTGCAAGCGACGATAGCGAGAGGCGGCGAAGGCGGTCGATTTCGTCGGGCGTGTAGCTCGACTCATCTTTCATCCGCTCCATCTCGGCGATGGTCTCCGTGATAAGCGGCTCTACGTAAGCGGCGTCGGTTTCCGCTGAGATTGACATGTAAGATTGATGAGGGTAGCCTATGGTGACGGCGTTAATGCCGTAAGTATATCCCTTGTCTTCGCGCACGTTCATCATCAGTCGGCTGCCGAAGTAGCCGCCGAGGGCGTAGACGAGCAACCGTAGGGCCACGAAGTCAGTGTTGTCGCGACCTGGAAGTATCAGACCCATCCTCACGGCACTCTGCTGCGACTGCGGCATCGACACGCGGGCGCGACGCTCGGCCGTGGGGTTGAACGCCGGCACTGCAAAGTCATGCAATTCACCCGCAGCGGGGATGGACGAGAGCATGACGGTCACGGCATCCATAGTGCGGTCGCTCAGGCGCCCGGAAAGGAAAACTTTGATGTTGGCCGGATTGAGCAGCGAGCGGTAATACTCAATGAGTTGCGCCGAAGTTACCTCCGTGAGCCTGGAGGGGTCAGGCTCGCACTGAAGCGGATGCCCGGGCCCGTAAATCATCGAGCGCAGAGCCGCAGCAGCCTGCCAGGCAGTGGTGGATTGCTCCACGCCAAGCGACGAAGCGGTGCGCTGTGCCATGGGAGCGAGTCGCTCTTCGGGAAAGGATGGAGCGGCCAAAACCTGAGTCGCTACAGGAATTATTTCGTCAAAATTATTGCTGAGAGCATTGACGTGAAGGCTCATGTTTCTAATACCCATCTCGGCATTAAGCCACGCCCCGCGGTAGTCAATGAAATCGGCTATCGACTCAGCATCCATGGAGCGCGTGCCCTCAATCCAGAGGGGAGCAATGAGCGCGCCGGTCTCGGCCGAGGGGAGCGAGACGAGGCCGCCGCTCAGAGCCACGGAAAGGCGGGTGGCAGGTGCATCGCCTCCGTTGTAACTATAAATAGTGGCTCCCGAGGGCAAGACCGTGACCTCCGGCTGCGGAATGTGCAGCAGGGGCATGGGCTGAATCTCGGGGGCAACAGAGCGGTCAAGAGTCATATCAATCGAAGATTTTATCCCAGTCTTTCCACACGGCCTCATATCCGAGGGAGCGTATCTCGGCAGCCACGGCCTGAGGCGAGCGGGAATCGGAGACTTCAAATTGCTCAAGGGCATCGGGAGTGGAGACATATCCGCCCGGTTCGGTCTTGCTGCCGGCGCTCATCGAGGTCACGCCGAGCTTCATCATATTAGCACGGAACACCGGATTTTCACGGGTGGAATAGGAAATATCTACGTCGTGGTCAAAGATGCGGAAGGCAAATGTAAGCTGAGCCAGCTCCTTGTCAGTCATCACCACCGACGGCTGGTAACCACCTTCGGCCGGACACATGCGGGGGAAGTTGATGCTGTAGCGGGTCTTCCAGTAGTTGCGGCGGAGGTAGCGAAGATGGCGGGCCATCATGGTGACATCAGTGCGCCAGTCCTCCAATCCTATCAGCACACCCATTCCTATCTTGTGCACACCGGCCTGACCCATGCGGTCAAAACCGTTGACACGCCAGTCAAAAATCGACTTCATACCCTGCGGGTGATATTTCTTATAGTTGGCCTCATTGTAGGTCTCCTGAAAACACACCACGCCGTTGAGCCCGCTCTCGGTGAGGCGGCGGTAGCTCTCGGTCTTCATGGGCATCACCTCGATGGTGAGATTATTGAAGTAAGGGCGGGCAACCTTGAGCACCTTTTCGAGATAGTCCACACCGTTGACCGAGGGAAACTCGCCCGAGACGATGAGCAGATTTTCAAAAGGCCCTAACCGACGTATCGCCTCACACTCGGCCTTGACCTGGTCGAGTGTGAGGGTGACGCGATTGATGGGATTGCTGTGGTTGAAGCCGCAGTATACGCAGTGATTAGTGCACGCATTTGACACGTACATAGGTATATAGAGCGAAATCGTCTTGCCGAAACGCTCAAGCGTGTACCGGTGGCTGAGCTGAGCCATCGGTTCGAGATAGGGCACGGCGGCGGGAGAAATCAGCGCCATGAAGTCGCGCACATCGAGATGCTCCTTGGTGAGAGCCGCCTCGACATCACGCGCGGTCATCGCCATGATCTGCCGCGTGGTGGTGTCCCAGTCATATTTCTTAAGTTCGTCAGAAAACATAGGCATTTTATCAGCGGGCGCAGTCGTCCACAAGCTGTCGGGTGATGCGCATGGCGCAGAAGTTGGGGCCGCACATGGTGCAGAAATGGTCGTCGCCCTCGTGGCTCTCCACGTAGTAGCGGCGGGCGAGTTCGGGGTCGAGCGAGAGGTTAAACTGATCCTTCCACCGGAACTCAAATCGCGCTTTGCTCATGGCATTGTCGCGTATGTCGGCGCCGGGGAAACCCTTGGCGAGGTCAGCAGCGTGGGCGGCAATCTTGTAGGTGATTACTCCGGTGCGCACATCCTCAAGCGTGGGGAGGGCAAGGTGTTCCTTGGGTGTCACGTAGCATATCATCGCGGTGCCCATCCATGCGATCTGGGCGGCTCCTATGGCCGAAGTGATGTGGTCGTAGCCGGGAGCGATGTCAGTGGTGAGCGGGCCGAGGGTGTAGAAGGGAGCGTGGTGGCACTTGGAGATCTGGCGATCCATATTCTCGCGTATCTTGTGCATGGGCACGTGGCCGGGACCTTCTATGAGCACCTGCACGCCGTGGCTCCATGCTATCTCGGTGAGCTCGCCAAGGACGTCGAGTTCGAGGAACTGCGAGCGGTCGTTGGCATCATGGATAGAACCGGGACGCAGTCCGTCGCCGAGCGACACGGCCACGTCATACTGAGCCAGTATCTCGCATATTTCATCGAAATGGGTGTAGAGGAAATTCTCTTCATTATGGAGCACCGCCCAGCGGGTCATGATCGAACCGCCGCGCGACACGATTCCCGTCAGGCGCTCCTGCACCATCTCAGCATGGGCACGCAGCGCGCCGGCGTGGATGGTGAAGTAGTCCACGCCCTGCTCGGCCTGCTCGATGAGAGTGTCGCGATATATCTCCCAGGTGAGAGAGTTGACATCGCCGTTGACTTTCTCAAGAGCCTGATATACAGGCACTGTGCCCACTGGTACGGGGCAGTTGCGGATAATCCACTCGCGGGTCTCGTGGATATTGTCGCCGGTAGAAAGATCCATGAGCGTGTCACCACCCCAGTAGCAGCTCCACACGGCTTTCTTGACCTCTTCCTCGATGCCTGATGACAGAGCCGAGTTGCCGATATTGGTATTGAGTTTCACGCGGAAAGCGCTGCCGATGATCATGGGTTCGGCCTCGGGGTGATTGATGTTGGCGGGGAGCACGGCGCGACCTTCGGCTATCTCGTTGCGCACAAATTCAGGGGTGATATGGCTTTCGATACCGAGCGCGGCGAGCTGGCCGTTTTCGCGTATAGCCACGTATTCCATCTCGGGAGTTATCACTCCCCGGCGGGCAAGATCCATCTGGGTAATCTTGCACCCTTCCTTGGCGCGGCGGGGTGCGAAGCGCGAGGCGAAGCGGATTGAATCGAGCGACTTGTCAGCTTCGCGAGCCCGGCCGTAGTCAGAGGTGATGGCAGGGAGTTGCACGAGGTCTTCGCGAGCTGCCGTCCATTCCTCCCTGATGCGGGGAATACCGGCATTGATATTGATTTCTACTGCGGGGTCGGTGTAGACGCCGCTGGTATCGTAGATGTAGACAGGCTCGTTGGGCGTCATCTTGCGCTCGCCGTCGGGGAGCACGGTGACGGTGGGGGTAAGGAGCACGCGGCGCATCGCCACCTTTACGGGGTGAAGCTTGCCGTCGATGTATACTTTTTCACTTCCGGGATAGGAATTGACGTCGATATTGGCTATTTCCATGATGAATTGATGATTACGTGTTAGAGGTCAAGAAATGAGGTAAGGGGGCTCGAAGCCACGGCTGAGGTCGACACGGTGCCGAGTCCGGCAAGGTAAGCCTTGCGGCCGGCTTCAACGGCCATGCGGAAAGCCACGGCCATCTCCACAGGGTCACCGGCTACGGCGATTGCAGTGTTGACAAGCACGGCATCAGCACCCATTTCCATAGCGTCGGCGGCGTGGGATGGAGCGCCGAGTCCGGCGTCGATCACCACGGGCACGCGGCTCTCGGCAATGATGATTTCGAGCAGGTCACGGGTCTTAAGTCCTTTGTTAGTGCCGATAGGTGCGCCTAAGGGCATCACTGCGGCGGTGCCCACCTCTTCAAGACGCTTGCACAGCACGGGGTCGGCCTGGATATAAGGAAGTACCACAAATCCCTCGCGCGCAAGCACTTCGGTAGCCTTGAGCGTCTCCACAGGGTCGGGGAGGAGATACTTGGGATCAGGGTGAATTTCGAGTTTAATGAAATTTGTGCCGAAGCAGTCGCGGGCGAGTCGGGCTGCAAGCACAGCCTCCTCGGCGTTGCGCACTCCCGACGTGTTGGGGAGAAACTGCACGTGGTCGCGGTTGATATGGCTCAGCATATCATCCTCCTCCTCGCGCTCCATGTCGATGCGCTTCATGGCCACGGTGATCATTTCCGAGCCTGAGGCAACGATGGAGCGGAGCATAAGTTCGTTGGACGAGAATTTTCCGGTCCCTACGAAGAGGCGCGAGGTGAAGTCGCGGCCTCCTATTGAAAGAATATCGCTCATATATAATGTGTTGTTATTGTGCTATACGTGGATTGAGGCGTGTGAGAAGATTCATCACCTCGCGGGTGTAGGCTACGGGGTCAGGAGCATTGATGATGGCGCCGCTCATTGCTATACCGTTGACACCGGTGGAGAGTATCGGCTCGATGTCGTCGATGGTTATGCCGCCTATCGCCACTATGGGGAGCTTGTTGCCTCCGGCCGTGGCTTCTGCTATCACGGAGCGGTAGCCGTCGAGCCCGAGGATGGGGGAGAGGCGCTCCTTGGTGGTGGTGTGACGGAAGGGACCGAGTCCCACGTAGTCCACATCGAGACCTCGCAGCGCGAGAATGTCGGCGGCGGTGTTGGCCGTGCAACCTATTATCGCTTCGGCGCCCATAAGCTCGCGGGCCTGCGCCGGGGGCATATCGTTTTTGCCGAGATGCACGCCGTGAACGTGGAGCTTGATGGCGAGGTCAACACGGTCGTCAAACACCAGGAAGGCGTTGGCTTCTTGGCATAGGGGTATGACTTCCTTTGCCACCTCGACAAACTCTTCATCGGTGGCGTCTTTTAGCCGTAGTTGTACCCAGCGGCAGCCGCCTTCGATTACCATCTGCACCTCTTCGGCGATGGAATATTTTTCAGAGGGATGGGTTATGAATTGAAGCATCGGTATGAAGTTTTAAATGTATCTATATCGTCGTGCCACTTCAGGGCTCCCATGACGGCGTAGCCGGAAAAGGGATAGCACGACAATTCTTTAATATTTTCATGATTTACGCCCCCGAGAGCTATCACCTTTACCGGAGCGTGGCAGATGGCAGCGAGCTGATCGGGCGAAAATGCTGCCTTGTAGCCGGGCTTGGAGATGCTGTCGAAGACGGGACTCAGGGTGACGTAGCGGCGCCCCTTGCTGTCAAGCACTTCCTCGACGGAGTGACATGATGAGGTGACAGCGCCGGTGTACCACGCCGGTGGCTCGGGGTTGCGGGAATTGAGATGCAAAGCCCCTACGGCAAAGTTATGAGCAAGAGAAAAATGATCATGAAGAACTATACGGTCAAGCATCTCGGCGGGGATAGCCCGAAGTATGGCGGCCATGTCGTCGATTGGGAAGCGGGGGTGACGCAGGTGCACGGCATCCCAACCGTCGCTTAGAAGCATGGCGATGCGCGCGGCCTCGTCAGGGACGGCATCGGGCATCGTAAAAGCTATTCGGAGCATGGCGGTAGACCTCATGGAGCTGCACATATAATAATAAGCATGACCGAAGTGGTACAGACGGAAGCAGCGTGGCCTACGGCAAATGAAAGATGCACCGCGAGCGGGCACTGACATGATTCCTCCGGCGGCATTATCCGCATCAGGTTAAAGGGTATTGATCTCAGCTTCGGCACACACGTGCTCCGGCACCCCTTCTGTCACATCGGCAAAGTTACAAAATATTCCTTGCGGGTGCAAATAAAAATTCAGCGGAGCCGTAATTCAATCACCAAACAGCGATGGCATGGGCAGGAGGCGGAACGAGAGGCGGTGGAGCGGGGTAGTGCCCAGGCGGGCGATGGCTTCGCGGTGGGCGGCGGTGGGATACCCTTTGTTGGCCTCCCAGCCATAACCGGGATAGAGGCCCGCGGCGTCCATCATTATATGGTCACGCTCGGTCTTTGCGAGGATTGATGCAGCAGCAATGTTGCCGAATCGGCCGTCGCCTTTCACGTAGGTTGTCCATGATACGTCGCGCCACGGCTTGAACTTGTTGCCGTCGACTATCACGGCTCCGGGCTTCACGGCCAGAGAGTCGAGCGCGCGATGCATGGCCAAAATCGACGCGTTGAGGATATTGATGCGGTCTATCTCCTCATTGTCCACTATTCCTATCGCCCATGCTACAGCCTCAGCCTCGATGATAGGACGCAACTTTTCGCGGCGCGCTTCGGTGAGCTGTTTTGAATCGTTGAGCCAGGGGTGAGAAAAATCGTCGGGGAGTATCACGGCGGCGGCCACTACAGGGCCGGCAAGGCAACCGCGACCTGCCTCGTCAGTGCCGGCTTCGTTTATTCCGGCCACGGCACAAGGTGGTAATGGAGATGAAGGCATGTCAGTCAATGAATCCGTAACCTATACCGGAGCGGTTGACGATGTTGGCGCCATATTGCGCGAGCTTCTTGCGTATACGCGAAATGTTGACGTCGACTGTGCGCTTCGACACCTCGGCTTCGCCCGGCCATGCTTCCTTAAATATCTCCTCGCGCGAGAACACTTTACCCTGATTCTTTACAAGCATGGAGAGAATCTGAAATTCGGTAGGAGAGAACGACACGGGAGCGCCGTCGATTTTCACGGTGTGACCGCTCAGATCCACTCGTAGAGTCTTGAACTCAAATGCCTTGGGGGCAATGTGCTGCACCGGTATGTAGCGGTGACGGCGAAGCACCGAGCGCACGCGAGCCATCATCTCACGCAGCGAGAAGGGTTTTACAATATAATCGTCGGCTCCGAGGTTGAGGCCTTCTATAAGATCATTTTCGCTGTCGCGGGCGGTACAGAATATCAGGGGGATGTTGGCCGTAAGCGGCATATCCTTGATGCGCTCAAGGAATTCAAAACCGTCGATCTGGTCGAGGTCGATTTCACTGATGATAAGTCGGAAACTTTCCAGAGGGAGCACGAGGGCTTCCTCAGCTGTGGCACACTCCTGTACTTCAAATCCGTCGGCACACAGCATATCGCGCAGCAACGTGATGATATTATCGTCGCTGTCGATTAGAAGTACTGTTCCTTTATCTGTATCGTTCACGGTTGATTGAAGAGGCTGTATCATATTACGGTAGTGCAAAGGTAAGAATTTATGCAAAAAATTTAGTTAAATTGTAACCGAAATGTAGCTTGACGCTCTTGGAGCGATGAAAGGCAAAAAAATGAGAGAAAAATGATTGAAAAAATTTGCGACATTTAAAACAAATTCGTAATTTTGCCGCGCTAAAAGTAAGAAAATTAATAACCACCAATAAACAATCAAAGCAAAGATATGATTATCGTACAAGTAAAAGAAGGCGAGAACATCGAAAGAGCTCTCAAGAAATTCAAACGTAAATTTGAAAAGACCGGCATCGTTCGCGAGCTCCGCAGCCGTCAGGCTTTTGAAAAGCCCTCTGTGACCAATCGCAAGAAAATGATGAAGGCCGTTTACGTTCAGCAGCTCCGCGCTACCGAGGAATAATTTCATCATTTCACGGGCCGCACCGGCTCACTTTCATTTATTTGAATCCATACCGAGCAGCTTCCCATCCCCGGGAAGTTGCTCGTCGTCATCTCCCTCTATTTAGAGATTAGCATTATGAATGTAGGGACGTCGCTGTGCGACGTTTCCGGGAAGAGCCGATGGTAACTTTCTGTATGATAGAATAATACCTCTTGCTCATCTCCGAAACGTCGCACAGCGACGTCCCTACAATCGTTACTGATGCATTGCGTCATCATGCGTCTCGATTCTTGATAGGAGAAAATCTATGGGATAAGCGGTTGTAAAAATATCGTATTTGGGTCGATGATGTGAAGGCGCGGTTATTCTATCGGTTTAGTCATAGATGGCTTGTAATTTACACCTAAGGCGTTGCATATCTTATTGATATATTCTATTTTTAATTCGCAATTCATTCTACAACAGAGATAAATATCCTTTGTAATCTCTTTCCACCAGCCGTTCTTTGGTGTGTCACCAAATATTGGCTCATCTTCAAATGTGAGCCCGAGAGCTCTCACTTTAGTATATCCAACACGCAACACAAATTCAAGGAACGTCAGATTGGAATTGCCGGTCTCGATAAAATCTCCCTCCGGTGTCAGAATCTGTAATCGACAATAGCCGGGCCATTTAGTTCCCTTCTCTTTATTTGTTTCTCTTGGCTCTTTAACATCTCGTTCTTTCCGTTCCTGCTCCAATTGATTTCTTTTCTGCAGCTTAGTTTCCTTTTGGGCAGTAGAGGCGGCAACAGCTATCTCTTCTTGGGCTGAATTTTCTTTAGGTTCAACTGCTGAATTTAATGCATGGGTCATCTCCCGTTTTGATCCAATTGGAGGGAAATCTTTGTTTTCAAAGTATTGCTGTACTTGAAATTGTAAACTATAGAAAATTGCGACAGATAGGTCGGAAAAGCCGTTTTCAAGTTCATATATAATCTCCTTGCGGCAACAAATAAGGTCGTGGGCTACAGCTTTTTCAAAATTTCGGTAAACAACCCGGTTCTCTTTTATGTGATGAAAATACTTATCAACCGCCATATCGTCAAACGCTTGTTGCCGGGCATCACGTAATTTTGGGAAATCCCACTCATACCAAAATTGGTTCCAAAACCGTTGCTCGGCGCGAGTTTCTCGTCTGACTTTATATAAATCTTCAATGCTATCTAAAAGTGCAATCAGCAAATCTTGCTCCTGTTCTTCAAGGCAAGCCTCCGCGCGTGTGATTACATCGATAAAATCAGATAGCTTCATTTCCTTTAATAGAAATTATTCATGAAATCTTTCCTCTCAGCCATTGTAGATAATAAAAGTAAAAACTTCCGAGTAGGCAGACAGGCGACCAGACCTTATGCGGCTACAAGAAAGTCCCTTTATGATGAGATAAGTTGATACTTACATTATTGGTCTATTAGTCTGCTCGGGCGCATTTTATAGTGTGCAAAGTTACTAAAATATTTCAAGATTTTACTCGCGGATACAAAATTAGCGAGCAGATGCGCCAAATCACCGCTCGCCAATGTTAAAAAATCAATTCTTAATTAAATTCTGTAGTTTTAATGAATATTGTTGACAGTCGATGCCTTTAATTACCTTCAATACCAGTCGTGTTTTTCATTTCGGTTGAGGGCTTCGATGCGGCCCATCTCCTCATCTGAAAGATTGAAATCAAAGATGGATATATTCTCTTCCATGTGGGCAGGATTGCTTGAACCGGGAATGACCACGACGCCACGTTGCAAGTCCCAGCGCAGGATTACTTGCGCAACTGACTTGCCGTGTTTCTGAGCAATCTCAGTGAGCACGGGATCACTGAGCAGTTCTTTCTGATGACCGCGACCTCCGAGCGGATACCATGCCTCGACTGCAATGCCGAGCGACTGAATATGCGGGACTACATCCAAGTCCTGATAATACGGATGTATTTCGTTTTGAACGAGCACCGGCTTAATGTCAACCTGTTTGATGAAATCGTCAATTTCCTTAATATAGTAGCATGAAACTCCCAAGGAACGGATCTTTCCCTCCTTGACATATTTTTCCATAGCCTTATATGCCTTGACATCGTCCCTGCCAGGGTGGTGAAGAAGCATCAGGTCAACATACCCGATGTTGAGCTTGTTGATGCATTCCTCGATTGCC
>CAYZFG010000015.1:0-39561 GCA_964477665.1 uncultured Staphylococcus sp. | reverse complement strand
GGTCCTTGTCCTGGATCTTGCTCTTCTCCACGAGCTCCTGGAAGCCTTCCCAGTCCTCAGGAGTGAAGGAGCTGGTGAGCTCGCCGAATTCGGTGATCTTGTCCTTCTTGAGCTGATTTTCCACGAGGTTGGTGGTGTTCTGCTCGCGCTTCTCGGCCAGCTGGGTGTTGAATGCCAGCGTGCCTTCGGGCGAAGCGTAGGAGTTCACGGTCAGGCCTGCGATCTCCTGGTTGGGGGCCGCATTGGCCTCGATCAGACGACGGTTCAGGTCGATATATTCGGCCGAGTTGGTCTGGTTGGCGCGGATGTTGGCCTGATTGATGAGGAAGTGGATATCGGCGCTATATTTCTCCGAGATCACCCTCTGGAACTTGTCTTTAGCCACAGCGGGCTTCACTGTCTTGGCCGATGCGAGCGTAGAGGTAGCCACCACGCCGTTGCCTACTTTCACGCGCGGCAGGGCATAGAGCTTGCCGTTCTGATCCACCGTGAAGTCGAGGAAGAGGTCAGACTTCGCCATAGCGGGCTCATAGATGGCATCGAAAGGAATGCGCACCATTCCGCCCTCGTCGAAGCTCACCACCTGGCCGTTGGCCCTGACGTTCTCGCCCTGGATCACGGTAGCGGCACCGGCCGTTTCTCCGCCCTGGTACACGAGCACCGGAGTAGCCGTAACCTTGGCGTTTTTCACCATGAATTTGGCGGGAATCGACCCGGTCACCGTGGCGGGCACACGCTCACCGACCGTCTCCAGCGGAGTGGGGTCGGTTGAGAAATAATTAGCTTGAAACTGCCCGAGCTTCTTCGAGCAGCTGCCCAGCGCCACCATTGCGACGGCCGCCGAGATGTAAAGGATTTTGCGGTTCATATACGTAGTGTGAGAATATTCCGGTCAAAGTTAGTTAAAAAATCCCGTGCGCGCACGCGTAGACCATAGGAAATGCGTTTAATGAGAAAAAAGTAGTAATTTTGCCCGCCGGAAAGGCTGCAGTTGCTACCTTATTTGAGCATGCCTCTGACGTAGAGATGAAAAATCTGGTGATTGTGGAGTCGCCTGCAAAGGCGAAGACTATAGAGAAATTTCTGGGCCCCGACTTCAAGGTGATGTCGAGTTGCGGCCATGTGCGCGACCTGAAGAAGCGCGACTTCAGCATCGACATCGAGGGCGGCTATGAGCCGATCTACGAGGTGTCGGCCGATAAGAAAGATATCGTGCGCAAGCTGAAGACGGCCGCCAAGCAGGCAGATACCGTATGGCTCGCTTCCGATGAGGACCGCGAGGGTGAGGCTATCGCCTGGCATCTATGCGAGGTGCTCGGGCTCAATCCGGAGCAGACGCGCCGCATCGTGTTTCATGAGATTACCAAACCGGCTATCCTGCATGCCATCGACCACCCGCGCCATATCGACCTTGACCGCGTCAACGCCCAGCAGGCGCGCCGCGTGCTCGACCGCATCGTGGGCTTCGAGCTCAGCCCGGTGCTCTGGCGCAAGATCAAGCCGGCGCTTTCGGCGGGCCGCGTGCAGAGCGTGGCTGTAAGGCTTATCTGCGAGCGGGAGAAAGAGATACGCGAATTCAAGCCGGAGCCTTTCTTCCGTGTGACCGGCACATTCCATACCGCCCAGGGCGACCTGAAGGCAGAGCTCGACCGTCGCCTCGATTCCGAGCAAAGCGCAAGAGATCTTCTCGACGCCTGCGCGGCAGCGAAATTCAAGATCGGTGACGTAGAGGTAAAGCCTACGCGCCGCAGCCCCGCTGCTCCTTTCAGCACCAGCACCCTGCAGCAGGAGGCGGCCCGCAAGCTCGGTTTCTCGGTGAATACGACCATGAGCGTGGCCCAGAAGCTCTACGAGGAAGGCTTCATCACCTATATGCGTACCGACTCGCTCAACCTCTCGAAAATGGCTCTGGCGGAGATTTCCAAGACTGTGGCCGGGCAGTGGGGCGAGGAATACCTCCACGTGCGCAATTATCATACCAAATCCAAAGGCGCCCAGGAGGCGCATGAGGCTATCCGCCCCACCTACATAAGCAACCGCACTATCGAGGGCACGGAGCGCGAGAAGAAGCTCTATGAGCTCATCTGGAGGCGCACCGTGGCATCGCAGATGGCCGACGCCCAGCTCGAGAAGACCACTGTGGATATCGACTTCGCCGGCTCCGAAAGACCTGAGAAATTCCGCGCTCAGGGAGAGGTGGTGAAATTCGACGGCTTCATGAAGGTGTATAACTCCGATAAGGACGCCGACGAGGGTCTCCTCCCTCCGGTAGCCACCGGCGAGGAGGCTGAGGCAAAAGAAATTACCGCCACCGAGCGCTTCACCCAGGCACCGGCCCGCTACAACGAGGCATCGCTGGTGCGCAAGCTCGAGGAGCTCGGCATCGGTCGCCCTTCGACCTACGCGCCTACGATCTCGACGATCCAGGCCAAGGACTACGTGATGCGAGGAGAGAAGGAGGGCAAGCCGCGCTCCTTCAAGGTGCTCACCCTAAAGGGTGGCAAAGTCAAGGAGGCGGAACACACTGAGAACTCCGGCAGCGACAAGGGGCGCCTCGTGCCTACCGACGTGGGTATGATCGTAAACGACTTCCTGACAGAGTATTTCCCTGATATCCTCGACTATAGCTTCACTGCACGCGTAGAGGAGAAATTCGACGAGATAGCCGAGGGCAAACTGCCCTGGCAGAAGGAGATCTCTGATTTCTACGACTCGTTCCACCCCGACATCGAGAAGATCAACGGCATGCGCATGGAGCAGAAGGTGGGCGAGAGGGTGCTCGGCACCGATCCGAAGACCGGTCGCCAGGTGTCGGTGAAGATCGGCCGTTTCGGCCCCGTGGTGCAGATCGGCACCGCCTCCGAGGAGGAGAAACCGCTCTTCGCAAGCCTGCCGAAAGGCGAGGGAATGGACGACATCACCCTCGAGGAGGCACTCAAGCTCTTCGCCCTGCCCCGCACTCTCGGCGAGCTCGATGGCGAGAAGGTGACCGCCGCAGCCGGCAGGTTCGGCCCTTACGTGAAGGTCGGCTCCCTCTTCGTATCGATTCCGAAAGATGAATCGCCGCTCACAATCACCCTTGAGCGCGCAGCCGAGCTGATCGCCGCCAAGCGCGATGCGGAGGCCCACAAGCTGATCCATGAATTCGAGGAGATGCCCGGCCTGCAGGTGCTCAACGGCCGCTACGGTCCTTACATGGCCTATAAGCCGGCCGGAGCTAAGAAAGCCGTGAACTATCGCCTGCCGAAGACTCAGGATCCCACGAAGCTCACTTTCGAAGAGGCCAAGAAGCTGATGGAAGCTCAAGACGCAGCTCCTGCCAAACCGCGCCGGCGCCGCAGCTCCTGACGACGACACCCCGAATTCCTCTCAGGGTGGAATTTTCACTTGCGGAATTGGGGAGAAGTCTGATTCCTGTGTTGGGCGCACTTATATCAGTGTCGCTCGGGCATATTGAAGAGATAACTTCCGGAAGATGATAATCTGGAATCCTTGGCACGGTTGCCATAAAGTAAGCGAGGGGTGCGAGCATTGCTACATGTATTTCCTTGATGGCAAGCGTGGTATTGATACTTCGCAAGTGGTCCGGACTGCCAGTTTCGACCTACCATTGAGGCGTGACCGTCACGGCAATTATAAACTGAAGTCGGGTATGCAGCTATATGTAGGCCTCTCGACGGATTTCTTCGTGGAGGAGGCCGATCAATGGCGCGATGAGGTCTGGAGTATAATCCGGCGTCGGCCTGACATTGCTTTCCGGATCCTTACAAAACGAGCCCAACGGATAAAGAATTGCCTTCCACTGGATTGGGGTGAGGGATATGATAACGTGATGCTATCAGTGACTTGCGAGAACCAGCGCCGGGCAGATGAGCGCCTGCCGATTTTGCTTGATATTCCTGCAAAACACAAGGGATTTATGGCTGCCCCATTTATCGGGCCTGTTGATGCCGACAAGTATCTGGCATCAGGACAAATAGATGAGGTACTCTGCGGAGGTGAAAACTACGACGGAGCGCGGCCCTGTCATTATGAATGGGTGAAATCTTTGTCGGAGCAATGTGCCCGCCATGATGTAACTTTCAATTTTATTGAAACAGGAACCGTTTTCGTAAAGGCCGGAAAAAGATATCATATCCCAACCAAGCATATCCAGAGTCAGCAGGCCTATAAATCAGAGCTTAGCCACTATAATGGGAAGCCGGTTTTCAACCTAAAGAATCATGGCGAATCAATATTCGACGAAGAATATTACCAACCATACTTCCCACCTCACTGCGATACTTGCGGCTCACGCCTCACGTGCAACGGCTGCTCAAAATGCGGCAATTGCAACATGTAATTGCCGCGGGTCAGGCGAGGGCTTTCTTCATCGCGCCGGGGCTGATCACTCCCTACGTTTCCTTGCATATGCACAGATTGAAGTCTGTGATTCTGAGGCTTTAGCCTGCAGGTGAGCTCACAGGGGCTTCCACAATCGGACTCGGTATCATATTAGGAATTCCAGATAGTTTTCGGGAGTTACTACAACGGCCTCTTTTGGTTGATATGATTCCATAAACGATTTAGGAAATTTCACTGAACCCTTCGAGGGATTCCATTTCATTTCAAATATTGAAAATTCCCCATCACTTTCCTCTATCAAATCTATTTCTTGTTGTGTGGTAGTTCGCCAGAAATAATAGTTCACATGCCTTCCCATATACGCATTGCGCTTAATGCGCTCCATGATGAAGAAATTCTCCCACAATGCCCCTATATCGTTTCTTAATGATACGGGAGCATAATTCTGGAGAATGGCATTGCGGATACCTGTGTCATAAAAAAATATCTTTCGAGTCTTTTTCAATTCATTGCGAAGATTCCGGCTAAGCCCGGACAAAGAATAGATCACATAGCATTTTTCAAGCAAATCTATGTACCTTTCCACTGTCTTTGGATCACTTCCCACCGTGCGTGCTACCTCACTAAACGAAACCTCACTTCCAAGTTGCAAGGCCAGGGCAACCAATATTTTTTTAAGGACTGCTGGTTTGCGCACTTCTTCCATCTCAAAGATGTCTTTATAAAGATAACTGTCGGTGAATGCCCTCAACAAATCCTTCGCTTCATCGGGGTGAGTGATTACATCCGGATAAGATCCATATATGAGGCGCGCTTCGAGATATTGCATCGTAGAGATCAATCCAAATGTATCATACAGTTCCCCGGTTGATACCGGATACATCTCATATTCATATTTCCTCCCTGTCAAAGGCTCATTGATTGAGGATTTTAGACGCAATGAAGAGGAACCACTTACTAATAACTGAACTTGAGGGAATTCATCTACAATTCTTTTGAGTACCAGTCCTATATTTTCCACCCTCTGTGCCTCATCAATGGCTATTATCTTATTCCGGCCTACAAGTAATCGAAGATTCACCGAATTAATATCTGTCAGCATATTTCTGACATCAGGATCATCACAATTCAAATCTAATTTCGGATCCTCAAGAGTCTCTGAAACATGGGATATAAGCGTACTTTTTCCAACTTGACGCGCACCTAAGATGATTATGGCCTTTCCCCGGAAAACACGCTTACTTACCGTTTCTTGAAGTTTTCTTTGGATATACATAATACGCGCTTTATTTGATTGCAAAGTTAATATAAGTGATATCCAAATCCAAAAATTAGGTCGATTTTTGGGATTATAGTCCAAAAAATTGATCAATTTTTGGGATTACGCGAAAAATAAACCAACTTTTGCATCAGTATGCTTTTGCTTTAAAAGCAGATTATCTAAATCTACTGAGTGATTGCGTATTAAAACAATAAAGACGTCCACCTCCTGATGGAAGGCTGCCAAGGCCGGTAACAGGTCAGAGCCCGAGGGCTTTTTTCATCGCGCCGGGGCTGATCACTCCCTGGAGCACCGTCGAGCCATTGAACACCATGTAGGGTATCAGATCGAAGTCAGGGCGCTCATCTATCTCTTTCTCCTCCGCCTTCACCTGGCTGCCATACTCGTCGCTGTCGAGCACGGACCGGACCCCATCGGCATCTAACCCGCACTGCCCGGCTATCGACAATAGCACATTGCGATCCGATAGGCGGAGGTTGTCTATGAAGTTGGCATGAAACAGGGCGAAATTCAGCTTTATTACCGTGGCTTGCGGATAACCGCCGGCCTGCGCATATTCCATCAGACGGTGAGCATCATAGGTGCTGCACACCGGCGTCGTGGCAAGTTTATAGTCCAGTCCTAAACGGGCTGCCATCTTGGTGATCCGTTCCATCAGATGAAGGCTCTCCTCTTCCGTAAACTTATGGCCCGACATGAAATGCTGGGTCATGGTCTCGGTGGGAACCGCCGGAGCGTCCGGATCAAGCTGATATGAGAGGAACCGGATTTTAACCTTATCGGAAAGACCTTGGTTTTCAATAATATCCATCAGTTGCTTCTCTCCCATATAGGAATAGGGACAAGCGAAGTCAGCCCAAATCTGTATATCCATAGTATTCTGTCTCATTTACGCGATACAACTCATATCACTCTCAACTTGATAACAAAACAGCCTCGTCCGAAGTTGATTTCTCCGGGTGATAACGCACGACAAAAGCCCGGCGAGAAACCGGGCTTTACTAAGAATGTTGTCAATAATTAGCGGAGATTATTCCACCGTCATCTCACCTACGATTGAAGTGGTGAGGTATTTCTCGATCTCAGGTTTAGCAAGACCGCTGCCAAGGAGATACATCATCTTCGTGACGGCTGCCTCGACCGTGATGTCGTAGCCGGAGATTACGCCTGCCTTGGCGAGCATATCGCCGGTGTAGTAGCGCTTCTGTTCATCGCCGCCGTTGAGGCACTGGGTCACGTTGTAGATGATCAGGCCCTTGCTTACGGCGTCGGCCAGATCCTTCAGGAACCACTCCTCTGTCGGCGCATTGCCGGCGCCGAAGGTGCGCAGAATCACGGCCTTGATGCCCGGGGTGGCGAGCTGAGCCTTCACCACATCTTCGGTGATGCCCGGATAGAGCCACATCACGAGGATATTCGGATCCATCGAATAGAAGGGATTCAGCGGCAGAGCCGTGGAATGACGCATCAGATAGGGCTTGTTGTAGTCGATATGGAGGTCGATCGTGCCCAGGTTGGGATAGTTGAAGCTCTTGAAGGCGTGGAAGCCGGTAGAGGTGAATTTCGTGGAGCGGCAACCGCGCACGATATAATCCTGGAACGAAATCACTACCTCCTGAATCATCGGATCGCCATTCTCATCTTTGGCGGCAGCTACCTGCAGGGCCGAGATCAGGTTTTCGGTGCCGTCTTCGCGGGTATCGCCGATCGGGAGCTGCGATCCGGTGATCACCACCGGCTTGCGCAGGTCGCGCAGCATGAACGAAAGGGCGGAGGCGGTGTAGGCCATGGTGTCGGTGCCGTGGAGCACTACGAAACCGTCGAATTCATCGTAGCGGTCGGCAATATCCTTAACGATCTGGTTCCAGTAAGAGGGATTCATATTCGATGAATCGATCGGCTGCGGAAACTGCACGCTCTCTATATCGTAGCCCAGATTGCCTACCTTGGGCACATTGTCCATCAGATGGGAGAAATCGAAAGGCTGGAGACCGTTGGGGGTTTCGACCATACCGATGGTGCCGCCTGTATAGATGATGAGGATTCTTGGGGAATTTTTTGTCTGTTCCATTTTAGTGTGTTTTTATAAGTATTAATTAATCTTTTGTCTCTTAAGAAATCAATAGTAGTTTTTCGACATTCCGAATACGAAGTGACGGCAGCGCAGGATTACGAATACCAGAACTATTGCCGAAGCCACGCCTACGAAAATGAAGGGGAAGATGGTGGAAGTGGTGTGGAAGATCTTCTCACCGGCACCGATGATAACCGGCACCATGGAGATAGCCACATAGTTGGCCACCTGAAGATAAGCCAGCGAAAGGGTCGACTTGCTGTCGGAGGTCACTACCTCGGTAGCCTTGGTGTAGAAGATAGGCTGAGCGATACCGTTACCGAGACCGCAGAGGGCTGCGGCGATGATATAGACTACAAGCGACTTGGGCACGAAGATAAAGAGGGCGAAGCTACCTACGATCATTGCTGTGGCAGCGATGAAAGTAGTCTTGCGGAACATCTTCATTACCGGGGTAAGTGCCAGACCTACCACAAACATTGCGAAGTAGAATACCGAAGTCATCGTAGAGGCCTGCTCTGACGAAATCCAGTCAAAGTTAGGCAGATAGTAGGAAGGGATACAGGTTGCGAACACAAAGAAGAAGTAAGCGAGAAGCAACCAGATGGTACGACCTACATAGAAGCCGCCTTTCACGGTCTGACCCTTGGTAGAGAAGCCGTCGGCATCCACAGCGGGCACCGTAGCGGGAGCCTGAGCAGTAGTCTTGGCGGTAGTGTCAGCTGCGGGAGCGGGCTGATCGTAATCGCTCTGCGGAATCTTGCGGAGGAAGGGGATCAATACCAGCGAGAGCAGCGGGATAAGGTATACGAAGAATGCGCGGTGGTAAGTCACGTGGAGGTCACCTGCTACGAGGAAACCTACGGCAAACGTAGCGAGCACCAGTGCGATGTTACCGATAGCCGAGATGATACCCATCTGTTTCATACGGTACTTGCCGGTAAACACGTCGGCGATAAGACCGGTAGAGAACGGGAGGATAAGACCGCAACCTGCGCCGAGCACACAGCTGAGCCAGATAAGGCCGGTAAGTGAGTTACAGAATATCGACCATGCGCCGGCCACGAGGTAAAGTACCGTACCGAGCGTGATGACCGCTATCTTATGCTTGCTCTCCGAGAGCTTACCCGAGAGCAGCACGAAGGGGATGATCACAAGGTTGGGCAGCACGGTAAGAAGCTGAATCTTAAGGTCGGTAGCATCGGTAAAGATGCTGCGGAGACTACCCTCGATAGGCGTAACGGCCAGACCGGGAAGGTCCACGGCCAGCGAGAGTGACCATATTGCGAGGACCACCATCATCGAGATGGTGCCTTTTCCTGTTTTAACTTGCATAATTGTTGAAATTTAGTGAGGTTGATGGAATGAGTTGAAAATTAGGAGAGAGGATTCGGAAAAATTGTATTAATCGGTCACTGTCACGCGGTCGCCGTTGAATACGCCCAGGTCGAGCTTCTTCATCACGGCCTTGACTGCGGCCTGAGCCTTGACAGAGTTACCGGCCTCATCCAATGGAGGTGCAAATGCTGCGATACCCATCACACCGGGCATCACGCCGAGCACGCCGCCGCCCACACCACTCTTGGCAGGTATGCCCGAGGTGTAGAGCCAGTCGCCGGTATTCTGATAGAAACCTACGCTCGAAATAAGCGTGGTGATTTTAGGAGCAAGTTCTTTAGCAAACACCTGCTCTTTAGTTACAGGATTAAGACCACCGTTGGCAATAGTGCCTGCGCAGATGGCGAGCTGCTCAGCCGTGATACCTACCGAGCACTGGCGGGTATAGAGGTCGAGGCTCATGGGCACGTCGTCGTAGATACGGTTGTAATTCTTAAGAAGCCATGCGATAGCGCGGTTATTGAAATTGGTCTCGCTTTCTGACTTGTAAAGTTCGTCGAGCACCTGAGCGGGGCTGCCGCAGAGAGCTGCGATATTGTTGATGATGGCTTCCCATTTGCCCCACGAGTCACCCTTAGGCTCTACCATGGAGCATGCGGTGATGGCACCGGCATTTACAAGAGGTGTGGAGGGGTGATCATTTTCAAGAAGGATAGCGAAAATCGAGTTGAAGGGAAGTCCGGTAGCGTCAGCACCTATCTGCTTCAATACCGCTTCAGCTCCGTACTGCTTGAGCACGAGGATAGCGGTGAGCACTTTTGACACTGATTCGATACCGAATTTATAAGATGTGTCGCCCACTGAATAGGTGGTTCCGTCGAGAAGTGTTACACTGATACCGAAAAGATTCGGGTCAATGTTGGCAAGAAACGGAATATAGTCGGCGTTGTGACCGCCCGTGATGCTTTTGCTCTCGGCATAAGCCTCATCTACGGCAGCTTTAATCTGCGCTTTGGTGATTGTCTTGTCCATACGTAATAATTTGTTTGTTGTTTGTATTTTATTTTATAAGAATCTCTGTTGTTACAACGATACCCGCCGTAAATTGTTCACGGATAGCATTTCCACGCGACATTTACTCCAATTATACATCAATTTAGTACCATCTGACAATTTGGCACAAGCCGAAAAGACTGCCGGAGTGTCCCAATGGAGTACCTAAGAAAATAACGTACATCCGCCCCGCAGCTGATAGTAACTTCAGCCGCGGAGCGGCGTCGTTGTCATTAACCGCGCATGTAAGTGCGCGGCATAGAGGTAGTCGTGATTCTGAGCTCCGGAGGAGCTCATTTTCGGTAAGTTATCCTCTCCGCGGACTTCATCCGCGGTTATTGACAACATCGGGCTTCCAGCCCTCATTCGCGTATACATTCACCATTGTGGAGTGTCACTACAGGACTTTTCCTTAGCTATTTTAACTTATACACCATAAATACGGCTTGTGCCACAATTTACGGATTATATTCCGCCGCGATGCCAACATTTTCCACTTCGCGATTGTATTATATAGTATAGAATCGAAAACAAACATATTATTTCCGCTTATGAATAAGAAAATCCTGATGATTGCCCTTCTGGCAGTCGGCGGCTATCTTGGTGCTTCGGCACAGCGTGACAACCGCCATCACGAGACCGGCGTGGTATCTGTGGTCAACAATGATACCGCCGATGTGGCTCATGTAGAGAAAGCTTTTAAATCAGTTGCGCCTGTGGCGCCTAAGGAAAACGGTCTGCCTCGTTTTGCTATCGTAGGCAAGGACCGCCAGTTTTACGTAGGTATCGGAGCCCAGTTTCTGGGCGAGGCCGTGTATGATTTCGGCAACAATGTAGGGTCTCCTACCCTCTTCACGCCTTCGGCCTTCACTCCGGCCACTCCGGGCAACGGCTCGGGTCTCGGGTTTGGCTGGCAGACATCTTCTATATATGCCAACTTCGTAGCCATGCCGGGCAGTGACAATCAGGTAGGCTTATTCTTCAAGGCCAATTTCCTTGGCAACAACAATAGTTTCAACGTATATCACTTCTACGCCAAGTATCGCGGGCTGACCGTGGGTTACACCACGAGCTTATTCAGCGACGGTGCAGCAGAGCCTATGACCATCGACTTCGAGGGTCCTAACGGCTATCCTTACACCACGCTCTTCACCGCTTACTGGACTCAGAATTTCAATAAGAACTGGAGCGGCGCCATAGGTATCGACGCTCCCGCCACTTCGCTCACCACTAACGACTACACCTCTTCGGTCAAGGCGCGCACTCCGTCGATACCTCTCTACGTGCAGTATGCATGGGCAGGGGGTAACTCACATGTGCGTCTGTCGGGGCTCGTGCGCCCCATGCAGTATCGCGACACCAAGGCCGGACGCAATCACGGTCTTGCCGGACTGGGCGTGCAGCTCTCGGGTATGACCACCGTAGCCGGCCCACTCTCAGTGCAGTTCAATGCTGCTTACGGTCGCGGTATAGGCTCCTATATTCAGGACGATGAAGGTCTGGGACTCGACGCTGTGGCCGTGGGCAACGACGGCGACATGAAGATGGTCAAGACCATGGGCGTGACCGGCGGCCTCAACTATGCCATCACTCCTCGCCTGAGCTCCAACGTAGTTTACAGCCACGTGACCAATTGGCTCCCTGATGATGCCGACGTATCGGCAAGCAAGTACAAAGCCGGTGACTACGTAGCAGCCAACCTTATCTACAACGTCAACAAATTCGTATCAGCAGGTGTAGAATATGACTACGGTCTGCGTAAATCGGTCGACGGCTCAAAGATCCACGTCAACCGCATCCAGGCCCAGATAGCAGTGACGTTCTAAAAGGCACGAAACTATATGCCCCGGAGGGGCAAAATCTTCTCAACCCCGGGTGCTTGCCACCCGGGGTTACGTCATCCGGTACACCGCGCCCCGGAGGTGGCGCAACATAGGAGCTTTGATTCAGCCCCTCCGGGGCAGGGTGGGATTTTGCTATCTGTACCCCGGGTGGCAAGCACCCGGGGTTGAGAAGATTTCACCCCTCCGGGGTGGCGGGAACCCATTAATAAAACGCGAGTACAGAGCAATGGGCTGTACTCGCGTTTATCATATTTTGACAAAGTATTTTAATACACCAGCTCTACGTCGTCGAGCCACATTGTGGAGCCGTTGCCGCCGGTGAAGTAGTCGCCGCCTATCGAGGCTGAAGCGACCATCATGATGTTTTTCACCTTAGCATCACTCTTGTAGTCGATGGGGATGGTGACCTGAATCATGCTGCCGGTGTTTTCGGTAAATACCTTTTCGCCGTAGCCTATCACATTAGCGGCGTTCTTGTCAAATACCGAGCGACCGCTTGACTTGGTCTTTACCACTACAGGCCAGTTGCCGAATGAATTACCTTTGCTGTTGACAGCCTCAACGGTTTCATCAGTAAGCAAGGCAATGTAGATGATACCCTTGTCCATGTCGCCCTTCTTGAGGTCGGCATAGTCAGAATTGTCGCTCGTCACTGCAACGGGGGCATATTTCACCCACACCTTCACGGCCTTGGGACGGAACTCCCAGGGGCGACCCCAGCCGAGCACGCCATCGGTACCGTCGGTATTGAGATATTTACCGATGAACAGGTTGCCGGCTGCGAATTTACCGAGCGAACCTAAGCCCACAAACTGCGACGCGAGCTTGGCTGAATAGCTGCCTGAGTTTTTCACTGAGCTGTCTTTTTCAGTAACATTTTTGCTCATAGTAGCCGAGCCGTGGTTACCGCTGTCCCAGAACATATCGGCCTCGTTGGCACACAGCAGAAGGGGCGATGAACCGCTCCATTCCTCGAAGCCCGAGTTGGGTAGCTGGGGATAAGCGAGGGTGTAGAAAGTCTGAGTATCTGACGACACGAAACCGTCGGCATACATGCGGTATTCATAGTTGGTACCTGCCTTCAGGTCAGAGACCTGAGCATAGACGCGTGAGCCGCTCACAGTGCCGGGCACGCGGGTCCAGTCTTCATAGGCGCGCGAACCGGTCACCTCGCGAAGCTCGAAGCCATATTCCGTAGCTTCCTTAAGCACCGTACCTTCAAGTGTGGCGGAAGTGTAGGATACAGATGACTGATCTACAGGAACAGTAGCCACGGGAGCATTGGTGACGGTGATGGTAAAGGTAGCCGACGAGTGGCGACCGTCAACATCCACCACGGTGATTGTAAATGCGTGATCACCCTCGGTGAGCGAGTTGGTGAAGTCATCCTCAAAGTTGATGCGGAGACCCCACGTGTCGTTGACATCATCGTAGAAGTACTGCCAGTCGATACCGGCGTCGATGAGTGACTGGCGGGGTGTACCCTCGATATGGAGCACATCTACGCGTCCGTCACCGCCTACTACGGCGGCAATATCAGCCGACGAAAGCTCGGCATCCTCAAGAGCTGCGGCGGACGATACAAATATCGACTTACGGTCAATCTTGCCCTCTTCGCCACGGAAGTTACCGTCCTTGTCAAATCCGAGCATACCCTCGATCTTGGGCGGGAACAGCACTTTTACATCAGTATTGCTGCCCACGGGCTCCTCCTCGATGTCAATATCGAAGAAAGCACCGCCCACGGAAAGATCGTGGCCTACGAATTTCACATTGAGGCGATATTCGGTAGCGGGCTTGATATTCTCGATGGTACCTGACTTCTCAAATGCCGAGCCGTCAGCTTCCGTGCCGGTAAGCTTCCAAGTGAGTCCCTTGGTGCGGGAGTTGATCATGAAGCGACCCTTTGAGTCAAGATGTGTTTCGTCAAATTCCAGCGAGTGGCTGCCGTCAGTGATACCGTCGTCGAGGCTTATGGTCATCACGGGCGAGGTGAGCATATTGAGAGCTTCGTCGGTGAAGTTGACCGATGCAAGGGTATTGGCCACGCGGCAGCGGAGTGTCACGTCGGTATTAGTGCCCGAAGCGATGTCAAAGCCATTGAAACCGCTCTTGTAGAAGGTCTTATCCCACGATGCGGGCACCGAGTCACCCACCCATGCCTCGGCGGTGTAGTGACCCGAGAGGAGACGGAGAGTGGAGGGAACGTTGGAAGCCCCCTTGTATTCATAGAGCAGACCCTTGGAATCGGAAATCCATATCACCGCACTCTCGGCCAGGGCTTGTTCCTGCTCGGGAGAAAGGGCGCGACTCACTACTTCAACCTCAGAATTTACAGTCGTGCTCAGGCGGAGCGTACCTTCGCCTTCGGTCATCAGATGCTCGTCGCGGCACCCCGTGAGGGTCATTACCGCAAGCATCGAAGCTGCTATATATTTTATTGTTGATTTCATGATTAATTAATGAGGATAGCGAGTTTTTTAGAAAGAGAGTTGCCGGCTTTGTCGGCTACGGTGATGGAGAACGTGTGAGTACCGGCAAATGCTTTGAGCAGAGGCACGAGTCCCGACACGTCAAATGTCTCATCACTCTTACCGAGCACCTCATTGCACGGAAGTGAAAGGTCGTTGGTAAACACGTCGACGAGTTTCAGACCCATGCTGTTGGTAGCGGAGGGATCCACGTGAGCGAGGTCAAACGACAGCGGAAGCATATCGCCGGCGCTTTCCATAAAGTCAGTGTTGGTGGAAGTGATGTCAACCTGAAGAATCTCAATACCGTTATCGGCATGAAGTTCCACCACATATTGGGCGGCAACGTCGGGAGAATACAGATTGGGTGTGCCGTCGAGCTTCAGATCAGGACATGCTTTTCCGGGAGTGATGGTGATGGCATCCTCGCCGGGCACATCGGGACCGGGAGGTACATCAGGACCGGGACCTACCACGGGATCATCAGGCCACTCCTCTTCGCCGGGTCGCTGCACGGTGCCCTGCTGGTTTTCATCACCGGCAGGAGCATTGCCACCCACGCTCTCGTGAGCAATATCGGCGTCGATCTTGATTCCGGCTACCTCTACCGAACCCTGTTCATCAGGAAGCGAGGCGCTACCGTTCTTTATTGAGAAGGTAATGATGTGGTGCTGACCGGCCTCTACGTCAGTAAAAGTCTTGACGGCTCTCACATCGTTGCCGGCGATAGTCGCATGAAACTCAGCTACGAGGGTGGAACTTCCTTCGAGAGCAGCGAAATATCCGGCGCGGGTCTCGGTAGCAGTGTAGTCGAGCTCACCGCGGTCATTGGCAATCACCCTTACGCGGGCATCGGTGCCCATCTGCTTGGCAAGCTCGGTGGTGTATTTTACAGTCACCTTGATATTGCTGAACTTGCACTTCACGGTGCCTATCTCAGTGATTTTGCCGAGCTCTATTGCGAAGCTTTCCTGACCCACATAGTAGGGAGCTCCCCACTCGGCATCCTTCACATTGTGGCTTCTTACGCTCACCGTATAGTCGCCCACGGGGAGCGACACCACCTCGGGCATGGAGCCGTAAGTGTAAGAGCGCTTCACGGCACCTGAGGCCTTGTCGAGAATATCCACGAGGAAAGCGTCGACATTCACATCGGCGCGCGATATTAAAGCCTCGTCGGCATCCACATCCACGGTCATCGACGTGAGCGATACGGAGCCTTCGCCGTCGGGAGTGACTCCGTCAGTCCAGTTGTCGTCGTGACACGAGGCCAGTCCCATGCACGCGGCTACTGAGAGGAAAAGTGATAATATCTTGGTTTTCATTATATATAATCGGTGAGTTTCGGTAATTAATATGTCAATCTTACGTCGTCGATGTAAAGCTCTGAGCCTACGTATTCACCGCCGGAGGTATTGTTACCGCCCGGGGTATTCCAGTAGTAGGTATTGTTATCTTTGAGAGCGGGATTTTCGGTCTGGTCAGGCCGGGTAGAGCGGAAGATGATGCTGATCTTGGCTGCCTTTTTCGCACCGCGCTCGTAAGTAACAGGTATTGTGGCGAGGGTGTAGGGCAGCTTCTTTGTAAGATCGGTCCAGCGGTCAGCGGTATTTTCCTGAAGCTTCATTACCTCGCTGTGAGATATTTCCTCACCGTCGGCATCATACACATGGATTTCAGCCGTACCATAGTCATTGTTGCCTGACACTGCGGGATCGTAGTGGTAGTAGAATGACAGGGCCGAGGGGCGCGAAGTAAACGCATAACCATACTGCGGTCCGTTGTCGTAGGTTCCGAGGTAAAGCTCGCCCTGAGTGCGGTTATTGCACTTGGCTGGGTTACCGAAACCTATATTGGAACTTGTACCGGCAGCACAGGCGTTGCCGCTACCCCATCCTACAGTGCGGATAAGGGCGGCATTCGTACCACCATGCTGGCGGTTGTTGTGAAGTGATGCGTTACCGGTAGTATGTCCGTCGGAATGTTTGGTCATTCCGGCAAGTCCACCGCCGGCAGCTGACTGTGTGCTACGTCCGTTAGCGGGAATAGTACCGGAAGTAGCTTTGAAAGATGCGCCGCCGGTTATTGCAGCAGAGCCTATACCGGTGCCGTGCTCACTCGTGGTAAGGTCGTTCATCGTAGCCCATCCTTCCACTTTCCAGTTATACTGCAGGCAGTTGCTTGTGCTTCCACCCATGCGGGTACCGGTCCACTTAGCAGTGGCGAAGCCCACATAGTGGTCGCCCGCTTCATTTTCTTCGCAACCGGGCAGATGGTCTTCAGTCTCGGTGGTGAAGGTGACCGAGGCAGAGTGATTGGCGCTCTTGGCCTCGATGGTGTAAGCGGTGCCGGCGCGCAGACCGGTGATAAATATATCGGCCTCATCGGTTTCATAGTGGTCGTAATCGCGGCCGTTGACGGTGACGGTCAACTGCTTGGCCACGGCAGCATCGTCGGCCTCAGCGCAGTCCACGGTGACGATGGCTTTATGGGCAAACACATCGTTTTCCGACACATGGAGCTCAAACGAGGGCGTGGTGACTTCCAGAGCGAGATCGCTGTGGGTAGAGCCGAATGTAGCGCGGAGAGTCTGAGTGCTCTGGATAGTGGAGGGAGAGGTAAGTTTCACATTATAATATCCGGGCTGTCCGGCAACGGGTTTCGCGTCGGTGAGCTTGAGATCTTCCCAGGCGCTGTAGAGATTGCGGAGCTGGAATGATACGTCGGCGAGATTATTTGCGCCGTTATATTCCACCACGGCGTCGATATTCTTGAAACCTATCTCGGCGGTGGCTGAATGGATCTCGACTTGGCCCAGACCGGTCTCAACCTCAAACTCATGTACCTGCGAAAGCTTGCCGTAGCGGTCCTTGACCTGAATGGAGAATGTGTGGGTCGACTTAGTCTGACCGGTGCCTACGCCTAAGTGAGTGAACAGGTCAGTGAAGTCGAGCACGCCCATCATGTCGGGGCGCGTCCATATACCGCGACCCTTCAGGCCGGTGGAGGTGAGGAGGGCTATGGTAGCTTCGTTGGCGGCTACAAGGTCGATGGGCTCGTCAGGCCAGCCGAGGCTTTTCAGCGAGGGCGAGGAGACGCTGAGTATTACTGAAGCGATCTTGCCGGGAGCGATAATCGAGGCCTTGACCTGGCCGGGAGCGGGAGAATATTCGATGTGGGGAAATTTCTCGCCTGAGGTCCAGCCTTCAGTGGTGATTTCAGGCTCGGGAGCGTCGAGAAGGTCGTCGCTGAGGTCTATCTCGATATCCTCAGTGTCGACGGTGTCGTCAAACATCACCTTGAGCGTGGCATCGGCGCCGGAGTCACCGCCGTTGATGTCGATGGTCACCACATGCTCGGTCTTGGCCTTAGCCTGGAAGCGGGCGGCCTCGATAGTGGCGTTCTTGCCGTTGGGCTTGGTGAAGGTGAGGTTGACGTTGACCATACCGGGAGTCACGTATACGGGGCTCACCTCGTCGCCGGCCATAGTCACATATTTTCCTTTGGGTGTGTGGATCTGCACCGAGTAAGAGGCCATGTAATCCTTAAATGCCTCAGTGTAGCGCACGAATACGCGCGAGTTTTTCAGCTCGGCGTTCAGCGCCACTTTGGTGGTCTGGTCAAATTTTACCGAGATAGCCTGCGAGCCGTGGAAATGAGGCTTGGCGTAACCTTCGGCATCCTCCTCGCGGCCATAATAAGCCTCAAGGGTATAATCTCCTACCTTGAAATCCTGGGTCTCATCAAAGTCGTCGACCGATTCCCACTCCTGGGAAAACGAGCCGTCGTCAGATGTCAGCTTCAGTTTCAAGTCCGAGACCGAAACGGTGACATCTTCGTTGGCGCGGCTGGCGGGAGCCTTGGAGGCAGTGATGATGTCACTGTCGACGATCACCGTAGGAGAGATGCGTCCCATACCGGCCCCGATAGATGAAGAGTCGTCGCTACAGGATGTCATGCCCACGGCGGCAGCCATAGCCACGACGATTCCCGTCAAGAAGTTTTTCTTCATAAAAAAATAAATGGTTTATGTTGCTTGTTACTATATTTGCGTAATAAAAACCTTAGAAAAGGGCAATATTTCGGCGCAAAGTTATGAAAAATCCCCGTTAATTGTATCATTTATAAGTATAAAAAAGCAATTTTGACGAGATTTTTAAGCTAAAATGCCATATCGGCTAAAGAGACCAAGCAGCCCCGGGGAAGGGCGAAATTTAATAAATGTTAACTCTCTTGTCATTTCGGGTAATAGTCAGTAACTTTGCACCGCTTTTTAGCATCCCCGTGTGATGGGAAATTAGAAAGCTCTAATTTTTAGTAACACAATCCCCAAAACCATTTTCAACACAATGAAAACTTATCAACTCTCAGCAGCACCCCGTACTGACCTCGGCAAGAAGGCTGCCAAAGAACTCCGCAAGCAGAACCTTATCCCCGTAGTCCTCAACGGCGGTCAGCTCGTTGACCTCCCCTACACCGCCGCTCTCAAGCCCGGTGAAAAAATCGTAGAAATCGATGCTGAAGGCAAGAAGGGCCTCATCACTACTGACCTCGTAGTTAAGGCCGACGACGTACGCAAGCTCATCTATACCCCCGACATCTTCGCTATCGAGCTCGATATCAACGGCGAAAAGCGCATGGCTGTCCTCAAGGACCTCCAGTTCCACCCCGTGAAGGACAATGTGCTCCACATGGACCTTCTCGAAGTAAGCGACAAGAAGCCCGTGACTATCGAAGTACCCGTGAAGCTCGAAGGCCACGCTGAAGGTGTGAAGGCCGGTGGTAAGCTCACCCTCTCGATGAAGAAGATCCGCGTACGCGCTATCTATACTGAAATTCCCGAACGTGTTGTCATCAACGTTGACCACCTCGGCCTCGGCAAGACTCTCCAGATCGGCGAACTCCACTTCGACGGTCTCGAACTGATGAACGCCAAGAACGCCGTAGTCTGCGCCGTACAGCTCACCCGTGCTGCCCGTGGTGCTCAGGCCAACGCCGACAAGTAATCTAACCCCTTCGGCTAATGAAATATCTTATTGTGGGGCTCGGCAACATCGGCGCCGAGTATGCCATGACCCGACACAATATAGGATTCCGCACATTGGATGCCTTTGCCGAGGCATCCAATGTTGTATTTTCCACCGAGCGCTACGGCGACGTGGCTCACTGCCGCGTGAAAAACAAGCTTCTCACGCTGCTTAAGCCCTCGACCTACATGAACCTCTCGGGAAATGCCGTGCGCTACTGGAAAGACAAGGAGGGAATTGACCTCGACCATATCCTCGTGATTGTCGATGACCTGGCGCTCCCCTTCGGTGCTATCCGCCTCAAGCCTTCGGGCAGCGACGCGGGTCACAACGGCCTGAAGAATATCGCCCAGATGCTTGGCTCTCAGGCTTATCCGCGCCTGCGCATAGGTATCGGCAACGACTTCCCGCGCGGCACGCAGATCGACTATGTGCTCGGCCGCTTCACTCCCGAGCAGGAGCGCTTGCTCCCTGACTGCCTTAAGGCTGCCTGCGACGCCATCCGCTGCTTTGTGCTCGAAGGAATCCAGCGCGCCATGAACCGCTACAACAAACTCGCTCCCGCCGCTCCGGCCGAGGAGAAAAAGCCTGATACTGATGGAAGTAAGGGTTGACAAATGGCTCTGGGCTGTGCGAGTATTCAAGACCCGCACCGTGGCTACCGACGCCTGCAAGAAGGGGCGCGTGATGATCGACGGTGTGGCCGTGAAACCGTCGCGCACCGTGAAGCCGGGCGATGTGGTACAGGTGCGCAAGTCGCCCGTGACTTACTCGTTCAAGGTGCTCGCCGTGACACAAAACCGCCTGGGTGCGCGCCTCGTGCCTGACTATATGGAAAATGTCACCCCGCGCAGCCAGCTCGACCTGCTCGACGTGGTGAAGATCTCGGGATTCATCGACCGCCGCAAGGGTCTGGGTCGACCCACCAAGCGCGAAGGCCGCGAGCTCCAGGAGTTTACGGAGCAGTATATGACAGATGATTCGTGGGATCTGGACGAAGACGAATTTGACTTCGATTCATACGAATGACCGCCGCTTGAGCTTGCCCGTGGCCGTGTGTTCCGGCGAAGGGTCAAGGATGATGTCCTTAGGCCGCATCTCCCCCGGAAGCGCCTCATTTACAGCGCGCTGCAAATCATCATCAATCTCCACGCCATCAATAATCACCATTACCGCCTCCTCGCCCCACAGCGTGGAGGCGCGTTTTGTAATATAAAATTGTCGCGCTCCCATCACCGGCGCGAGGCGTCGCTCTATCTCCTCGGGATGGAGCTTGAGACCGCCTGAAAGTATCACATTATCCTTGCGCCCGAGCCAGCGGAATCGGGTGGGCGAAATCACCTCGGCCACGTCGCGCGTGTCGAGCACTCCCACACTCATGTGCCCCGTGTCGATGCGCAGGCATCCGTCAGGGTTAAGTTCCACCTTTATGCCCGGCATAGTGGTGTAGACATCTTCGCCCATAGGCCGGAGGGCTATGTGGCTACAGGTCTCGGTCATGCCGTAAGTGGCATAGACGGCTGCTCGGCAGTCAGTAAGCATAGCCTCCTCGGCCGGCGCTACGGGGGCTCCGCCTATTATCACGTTGCGAATCTCCACGCCCCGCTCCAGCGCCTTGAGAAGGTCAGGAATCTGAGCCGGGACTATGGCCAGCAGGTCGATGGCGTCGCCGTCGTAAACGTCAAGCGGAAAGCGCGACTGAGGCAGCTCCGTAAGCCGCGCGCCCGACACTATACTCCTCACAGCCATCATCTTACCTGCGATGTAATCGGTAGAAAGCGGCGAGGCAAGGTGGCTGCGCGCCGTGATGCCAAATCGCTCACAGGTGGCGCGTGCCGAGAGCTCCATATCGCTCTTGAGCAGGCGTATTAGTTTAGGCTCACCCGTCGAACCCGACGTGTGAGCCTCTATATAAGGGGTCTCGTCGGACCACTGCCGACGAAAATCAGCAAGCGTCATCAGCGGGCGGCGATTACCTCCACCTCCACGAGCACCTGCTTGGGAAGCTCCTTCACAGCCACAGCCGAGCGGGCCGGATAGGGCTCGGTAAACTCTGCACCATACACCTCATTCATTTCGCCGAAAAGACTCATATCGGCGAGGAATACGGTGGTTTTCACTACATTATCTATAGTCAGTCCGGCCTCGGCAAGGATAGCCTTGACATTGGCGATAGCCTGAGCCGTCTGAGCCTTGATGCCTTCAGGTATCTCGCCGGTAGCGGGATTGATGGGTATCTGCCCCGAGCAATATACCATTGCGCCTAAGTCGATGGCCTGAGAATAAGGGCCGATAGCCGCGGGAGCGGCCTTGGTTGCGATTACTTTTTTCATGTTTCGGAAATATTTGATGGAATGAATGTTATGTCTTTAATTGCCACGCTGCCGCCGGCCGTCTTGATAGCATCGTCGATCTGCGCGAGCACCTTATCGACCTCGGCAAAATGGGTGGCAAACTGCGGTATGAAGTCGGCCGAACCCTTATGGCGCAGCGTCTCAAGCACGCTCGCCACCGTGTAATTATCAAGTCCCATAGCCGGGAGAAGTGGCCGCTCAGCCGTCTCGTCGGGGACAAATTCGCGGGTCAGGAGTCCTGCTTCTATCAGCTCGTCGGCTACGAGTTCGGTAAGTCGAGGGGGTATTTCATAACGGGCGGAAATCTCGTCGATGGTGAGCGGCGGCAGCTTGGTGGCAAAGCGGTGTACAACCACGGTGAGCACCGAGAGAGCCACGCGGCGGCGGTAGTCGAGCGACACAGTATCTATCTCTTGCTCAAAGCTGAAGCGGAAGAAATTTTGCGACGAGTAGCATATCAGCGCGCCCGTCAGCGTGATGAGCCACGAAAACTGAAGCCACAGCAGCAGCAGCGGCAGGAAGGAGAATGTGCCGTAAATTGCATTGTATTTCGACACATAAAGCTGTCCGCTCGCAAAGAGCCACTGAAGCACCTGAAAAGCCGTGCCGGAAAGCACGCCGGCTATGAAGGCATTGGTAAACTTCACCTTCGTATTGGGAATCAGCATATAAGCAGCCGTGAAAAACAGCCATGCCAGCACGTACGACGCCACATCGAGCAGCACCGCCGTGACGGGCGAAATGAAATGCGCCGGCAGAATCTTCTGGATGGTGGTGGACACGAGTATCTGTAATCCGCCCGAGCATATCATGAGGATAGGCAGGATGATACAGATGGCCGTATAGTCAGTGAGCTTACGGAAAATCGAGCGTCCTTCCCTGATGTTCCATATTGAATTAAAGGAATCTTCCACGCTCATAAGCAGCGAGATGATGGTCCACAGGAGCACCACTATACCCACGCCCACAAACACACCCTCCGACGCCTGAGCAAGCGCGCCGTCGATGAAACGCAATCCCACTTCGAGGGCATATTGCTGCGACGGGAAAAGATGGAAAAGCTGCGACTTGATTATATTTTGAAAACCGAATCCGCGCCCTATGGCAAAGAGCAGAGCGAGAGTCGGCACGATGGCAAGCATGGTCTGGTAGGTGAGTGAGCACGCCTGAGTCTGGAGGTCCTTATTGAAGAAGGAGCGCACGGTGAGGTTGAGCGTCTTGACCACGTTGATCTTCCAGCCCGTACGGGTGTCGCGCCACACACCGCCCGACACATATTGCCACGTGCGCATTCCCCACGCCGTGACGCGGTCGATAATTCCCGGTTTTGATGATGGTTGAGACTGTGAAGCCATAAAAGATGGGGTTTTATTTAGAATAACAAATATAATAGAAAAATGTGGGAAAGTCTGTAGAATCCGGCCAAAAATTACGGAAGTGAAAGAAAAATTATTAAAATGTGTGAAAAATCGCCCATATCTATTGCGGGAATAAAAAATTCGCCTTAACTTTGCAGTGCAAATGGCGATTTAGTGTAGTGGCCTAGCACGCCACCCTCTCACGGTGGAGACCAGGGTTCGATTCCCTGATTCGCTACACAGCAAAGGTCATCCGATGTCGGATGACCTTTTTTCATGTTCGTCGCCGTGGTCGCGGCGACGAACATAAGTATCTGAAAATCGGGTTGTTAATAAACGTTATCTTGTAGGGACGCTCCATGGAGCGTCCGGCGGAGCAATATGGTAACTCATTGAGAGCCAATACGTAGCGCACCATTTATCGCCGTTGTCGCTGCCGGGCGCTCCATGGAGCGCCCCTACAATCTGCTGTGAATCAATCGTTTTGATAAGTTACCCCGGCTCTTCCCGGAAACGTCGCACAGCGACGTCCCTACACCCGCTGCACAATTACTAATTACTAATTGCTAATTACTAATTACTAATTGCTAATTACTAATTATCATAGAGCGCGAGGGTGGCGCGGAGGGATTCTACGACCATGGCTTTGAGTTCGGCGGGGGCGATGACTTCGATGTTGGGGCCCATCGATAGAAGCTCCTGCACAAAGTCGGGCGTGAGCTTGATGTGGTAATAAAATATCGAATACTGGTCGTGTATCACTTCGCTCTGCGAGGGGTGGAGCGGGAGCGCACGCAGATATTTGGCTTGTCGGGCATCGGCCTTTATGGCCACGCGGTAAGCCATGCCCTTGGTGAATACGATACCGAAGGCTTCGCTCACAAACTCCTCAGCGTCAAAGTCGGCCGGGATGGTAAATGTACCCTCGTCGAGAGTCACGTCGCTCATGCGGTCGAGCGCATAAGTCTTTATGGCATCGTCTTTTACATTGAGGCCGGTCACATACCAGCGCTGGCGGAAAATCTTGAGGAAGTAAGGCTCGATGACCACGCCGCGGTTGGGATTGACGCGCGTATACGGGTGGTAGGTAAACCGCAGCGGGTGATTGCTGCGGAGCGCCTCGGTGACCACGGCAAGATGCTCGCGGGCCGAGGGGACATCTTCAAGAAACACGCGGCTCGAAATATCGCGCACTCCGCTGAGCACATCGCTTATCGTGGCGGAGTTGAGCATCCAGTCAGTCACGCTGCCGTCGTGAGCACCCGCGCCCTTGATGGAGTACTCATACGTGGCAGGATTGCACTCGATAGTGATATTGAAAAGCTCCTCAATAGCTTGACGGTAAGTATAGAAAGTGCGTCGCGGCAGTGGCGACCCGTCGGAAAATCGCGAGCGCATCCACAATTCGTTGAGCCGCTCGCGGGTGATGGAGCCGTAGCGCACTATTGTATCTATAAGCCAGATGTAGCGTCCTAAGAGATTGCGTGACATGACAATTTGTCGGTAATTTTGGTCAAATTTACAATTTTTCCGCGACAAAGTTATAAAAATCTATAATTTTTAGCATTTTCGTAACCAAAAAGGTAGATTCCACGATTATTCACCCGCAAAAGTGTTAACTTTGCACAATAATATATACACAGCCTTTCAAATCTTTTTTCCGAAACAATAACCACAAACCATAACTCAGCAAATGAAAAAGACTATCATCACCACCGCTCTTGCGGCTCTGATGGGACTCAGCGCCACGGTCGACGCCCGCACCGCTGTTGACCTCCGTCAGAAAGCATCCGACGACGCGGCCTTCAAGTGGGCTCCGAAAGTGGAGGCCAACTCCTGGAAGCCCCTTACGGGAAAACCGGCTGCCCCTATTGCCAAAGCTGTCGAGACCGTGACCGGTACCGACGTGTCATGGAGCGGCGCCGACACATATACCTATATCGAGATGCCCGACGGTCGCACATGGTTTGCCGCTCTTAATATCAAGAAAGAGGTGGTAGCTCAGGAGGAATATTACACCGAATATAACTACACCGGCATCGAGGTGAAGATCTATGACACCGAGCTTAATCAGGTGGCATATATCAACTCACCCATCACTATGCCCGAAGGCTATGAGCGCTGCTCGGGCGTGGAGATAGGCGCGCTCGTGACGCAGAAGTTCTTCAACTACGACGAAAACTACGAGCTCATGGTGCTCTGCCTATTCAAGCCCACCGGAGCTTACGGCGCCGAGCCTTTCACTGACGTATACTCGCTGCGCGGAGCCGATACCCCCGCTGAAAAAATCACCACTCTGCCCGGCTATTACACCTCGGCTGTCAATGCGTCAACCAGCTCGTGGAGCGAAGATTACTATATGGTATTTTTCTCGGGCGAAAAGCAGACTGAAGATAATCTCTTCTATACCTTCGACCTCTACTCCAAGGCTTCCTACAGCAAGCCCGAGGCCAACCTCATCAAGACATTTGACATCGACATGATGTATGTGATGGCCGACGGCGACAACGAGACGCTCCCCGTGATTCTCAACGCCCACGGCGGCGAGGCTTACGTGGCCGTGTCGAGATATGAAAAGACGTTCTTCGAGGATCCTTTCGACTGGTTCAACGACAATCTTTCGCCCGACAACAACTATATCATCGACCTTTACAAGACCTCAGGCTGGAGTCCCAAGGAAATCAACCTCGTGTCGACCACCACTATAGCCTGCGAGTCACCCGCCGACGGCTACACGATGCGCTCCTACTGTCTGGGACGCTTCCGCCTCGACGGCGACATAACATTTGACTTCGGCACCGGCGACGATCCCGCCTATATCCTCACGGTAAACGATGCCGATATGCGCGAAAATTCCGAGTCGTTCATGGCCGTATACAATGTGGCCGGCAACGTGATGAAGACTTTCGGCGAAAACACCGACGCTTTCATGCTCCTCTCCGACGTGCCCGGTTATCCCCAGCAGTATTGCTTCGTACAGACCGATGACATGGGCAACACTCAGTTCAACATGGTCAACTATCCCGAGCTTGACATAGCCGCATCGCTCCCCGTATCGGTCACCGAGGGCGGCGAGCTCTACGGCCTGTCGTTCACGCTCGACCGTGTTCCCGGTCAGGGCAGCTACTGTTATGCCGTGGCAGCCCAGCAGGGCGACGTGACTGCCGGGGGCGATACGTTCCACCCCGTGCTGTGGTTTGACCACAACGGCATCTTCAGCCACGTTGACCGCGTAATGGGCGGCAAGGATGTGGTGATGATGAAGCCTTACGTCATGGCCAACGGCCTGAGCCCCTACCTCTTCAACACCGACGTGAAGCGCGAATACATGTGCTTCGTGCTCCGCAACGCTAATCACGGCGTGGCCAAGTCAGTCTACGAGCTCATCGTGGTCAACGAGGACGGCGAGGTCAACTATTGCTACAAGTTCCCCGTGGATGCCACGAGCATCACCGCATCGCTGGTCAACCTCAGCTCAGTCCCCGCGATATGGATGAGCTACCGTCTGGCCGGTGAGGATGATTATACATCTGACTTCGTAAAGCTCCCCCTCAACAAGTGGGAGGGTGAGGGCACTGCCGAAAATCCCTATCTGATCCACACAGCAGGCGACTTCGCCCTCATCAAGAATAATCTTGCAGCCCACTACCGCGTGGCCGACGATATTGACTTTGACGGCACTACGCTCACGGGATTCGGCGGCGTGTTTACCGGCTCGCTTGACGGTGCCGGCCACACTCTGCGCAACCTCGTGCTCGCAGGTGCGCCCGTATTCTCGTCGGTAGGCGAGGTAGGCGGCGCCACCACCGTGATCAAGGATATCACATTCTCGCAGGTAAAGGTGACCGATGCCTCAGCCGTGCTCGCCCACAGTATCTACACCACTTCGCTTGAAAATGTATACGTCTACGACCTCGACGCACGTCTCAGCGGCGACATCGAATTCGGCGGTCTTGTTCACGGTGCCCGCTTCGACTCATCCGTGACCGAGTGTGCGGTGATGGGAAGCATCGACGCTCCCAAGTCATCAGGCGTGGGCGGCGTGGTCTTCACCATGTCGGCCTCCAAGATCGAAGCCTCGGTATTTGACGGCACCATCACCGCCGGCAGCAATGTGGGTGGTATCGTTTCTGACATCATGGACGCCAAGTCTACCGTAACTGACTGTCACGTAAAGGCTACCCTCAACGCCCGCCACACCATAGGCGGCGTGGCTGCCAATTCCTCTCGCGGCCTTATCAGCAACTGTCTTGTCGAAGGCGCCATCTCTGCCTCCGAGGCCGGCCGCTCTTACTCTTACTACGCAGCCGGATGGGTACCTGAAATTAATGTGGGCGGTATCGTGGGCAGCTTGCAGCGCCCCGTGGCCGACTATGAGACCGGCGAGACCACCGTGGGCGTAGCCGTGAACAAAAATGTGGTGGCTCTCGAATCCATCACCATCCCTGAAGGCGCTGACCTCCTGGCCACCGCTCACCGCATCGTGGGCCGCACTTCGATCAACGACGATCCCGCCATCCTCGACGAAAAATATAATCCCGCTACCGGCGACTACGATATCACCTGGGGCGACCGTCTGGCCGAGACAGGCATCACCGACAACTATGCCCTCGCGCCCTTAGCCGTCGTCGACCCTGCCCTCGAAGCGTCGGCCGACAATCTTGAAGGCGCTTCGCTCGAAGCATCCAAGGCCGACACCGATTTCTTCACCGGCCTCGGATTTAAGTTCAACGGCTACTCAGCTGCCGAGCCCTGGGTATTCAACTCATCGCTCCCCGCGCTTTACTTCGAGAGCACTGTAGGCGCCGCCATCTACTTCGATCCCGCCGCTGTGAGTGTAGTCGAGGGTGAAACGGAATATGTGATGCTCGTGCTTGAAAAGGTGGAATTTGATGCTCTCACCATCGAGTCGTCCGACGAAGCCGGTTGCTACCTCAACCCCGTGGAACTCGACGAAGACGGCAATGTAGTATGTGAGGTCGTATGCCTCCGCACCGGAGTTTACACCATCACCGCCACCAACGGCACCATCTCAGGCACTCTCACCGTCACCGGCACGTCAGGAATAGCATCCGTAGGAGCCGACAACGCTGCCACCATCACGTTTGACGGCACTTCGGTCAAGGCTCCCGCCTGCAACATCACCGTCTACAGCGTGACCGGCGTGGAAGTAGCCCGTGGCCGCAACAGCGTCGCCACCACCTCGCTCCTCCCCGGTGTCTATGTAGCCCGCGCCGCCGGAGCCGAGACTGCCGGCACCCTGAAATTCCTTGTGAAATAACCCGTCATCCCCCTACCCCATAAAAATCAGGAGGCAAGCCACCCGGCCCGCCTCCTGATTTTTTATGTATGTTTATCTCGGTCTTATCATCGACTGTCGATAATGGTAGCTGTATCTATAATCCTTCTTCAACTCTTTTGACAGGAACGAACGTTCAATTATCAAGTCAGCTTTTTCATTAGGCGATGCAAAGCGAGCAACTTCCTGCATTACCAGTCTATCAGGCAGCCCTATCCTTCGGCCTAATTCAATAAAATCACCAGCCGAGACCTGACGGGTGTCAGAGAGCTGCATACCTTCTTTAAACAAGCCATTGTCGAGCGCAAATATACGCGGCTCATAAATCTGTAGCGACGTATTCACAAGGTCGTAAGCCGGAGCAAGATGATACTCCTTCCCATCGCTGAGGAGGCTGAAATTCTTAAGATGCGCATCATCATTAAGCGTTACGAAGTTAAATAACACCACTCTGAAAAATCGCAATATATCTACCGGAGCTGACTTGACATACTTGCGGATAATCTCAGCACATTCTTCATAACTTCTATTATTATACTTGTAATCTGATCCGCCGTTGGCTTTGGTCAATCCCATTAACGTAGCGAAATCCTCCTGAGCATATTTCTTTCCGCCACGTACGTCAAACCGACGCGTAATATATGCCGGCTGCCCGTCGCGAAAAAAGCATATACCATTGGCAGCAGTTTCTATCCCATACACTTGCGAAGCCATCTGCATAGTCAAGTTTTCATTAGCAGCGCAATAATCATGATTGATGATCTGATAACCGGTGGGACGCGGCTTCAATATGTAAGTGCTTTGCTCATCCTCGCGTGCATACCGCAGCTGAGCGTCATCACCTACTACAAGGCCGAATTTTGGCTGAGCACCTGAAAGTGATAGTCTCCCCACATTCTTAACCACATCCACACCGTCGGCTCTCTTCGAGGCAGGCGAATCATAGCTCAAAATATGATTCACCACCCGCCCGTCAAATAATTGCTCTGCAGCTGCAGGTGAGTAAGAAGTGTACCCTTCTATCAGTAGCGAGGGACACGTATGTATTTCTTCAGGTTTCATTACTCATTAATCGGTTTTACAGTTACTACTCCGGGAGTGTCATATTGAGCCGTAGCAAGCAGGATACCGAAGTCATCATCTTTATCTATATGAAGAAATGATGACTGTATGCTTCTGTTTTCTCCCTCGGAAAGCATATTGAAAAAGTAAGGAAACAATACGCTCGACCTGTACTCCTCTTCTCTCACAGGCATAGTCAGGCTTACCGGAGGGTTACCGCTATCAACATAATCCTTTCCGTATCTGAACACATATTCGCGGGGATTATCGTTTTCAATCAATATACCGGCTTCGATACCGCTGATATACACATTACACCTTCTCATAAATTAGTCTTAATCTTTAAGCGTTATGTCAAACTTTAATCCCAGCGTGTCGAGTATCGCCAGGAGGGTTAATATCTTGGCATTACCGTTGCCCCGCTCTATGGCCACGAGCGTATTCAGCCCTACACCGGCCAGGGCTGCGAGCACGGGCTGGGTGATATTAAGATGCTTACGCCGGAGTTTTATTACCTCACCTATTTTCTTATAGTCCATAATTGAAAGCAAATCACAGTGCATTGTGATTTCAATACAAAGTTAGCAATAAAATCTCAAAATTCATAGCAAAATCACATCGCAATGTGATTTTAACATTTAAAATGAAGTTTCAGCCATCACAGTTAAATGCAGCGACGTCCCTACACCCGATACTCCATCTATCGCCGTGGCCTTCGCCCACTTTCGGCCCCTTCCCCCGTGCGGTAGATTTTTATAATTTGGTATTTTAGTGGATTGTGAGTAATTTTGCGGTGAAATGTCAAGTGTACCGTCAACTATGAGGATAGATGTCGACGCGGTGCTTCGCAGCCGCGTGCCATCGCTGTACCGTTTTATTCCGGGAGCAGCGGTGAGGTGGCTTGAGCGCACTATATGTCAGGATCGTCTCAACGAGCTTCTTACCCACAATGCCGATGCCGACGGCGTGGATTTCGCCCGCGGCGTGCTGGCCGATATGGGGGTGACCTACAGCGTAAAGGGTGAGCTGCCGGCTTCGTCGCGCGTCATCATCACATCCAATCATCCCCTGGGCGGACTCGACGGGCTGGTTTTGGCCGACTTCGTGGGCACGACCTACGGCAGAAAAGACATAGGCTTCGTGGTCAATGACCTTCTTGCGGCCGTAGCTCCCCTGCGCAACATATTTTTAGCCGTCAACAAGCACGGCAAACAGTCGCGCGAGGCCGTGGAGCGGCTCGACAAGGCTATGGAATCAGATATGCCCATAGTGATGTTTCCGGCCGGGCTGGTGTCGCGCCGCAATTCGCGCGGCGAGATACGCGACCTGCAGTGGCAGAAAATGGTGGTCAACAAGGCTATCGAGACGCGCCGCGACATAGTGCCGCTGCATTTTAGCGGTGAAAATTCAGCTTTTTTTTATAACTTTGCACGATGGAGGGCGAAACTCGGCCTCAAGTTTAATATCGAGATGATTTACCTCCCGCGGGAGCTCGTAAGAAGCGAGGGTAAGCATTTCACTCTCACCGTGGGCGAGCCCGTCAGCTACAGCTCGCTGCGCGGTGGAAAAGAATCGGCTGCCACGGCCGCGCAGCTTTGCCGGCAAGTGTATGGTCTTGTTAATCAGGAATGGAATCTATGAACCAGGAAATTATAGCACCCGTAGCAGTAGAAGAAATCGAGGCTGAGCTGAGCCGCGACACATTTCTGCGGGTATCGAATAAAGGCGGAACGCAGCTCCACGTGGTCGACGGCCGTAAGGCGCCGGCTACCATGAAGGAGATAGGTCGACTGCGCGAAATCGCATTCCGCGCTGCCGGCGGCGGCACGGGTAAGGATTGCGACATCGACGAGTATGACCTGATGGACCCGCCATGCATGCAGCTTATAGTGTGGGATCCGGTGGAGAAGCTCATCCTCGGCGGCTACCGATATATATGCGGCCGCGACATTCGCCCTGACGCTGCCGGTCGCCCCCGCATCGCCACGAGCCACCTCTTCAACTTCTCGCCCGAGTTCCTTGAGCGCTATCTCCCCTACACCATCGAGCTTGGCCGCTCATTCGTGCGCCGCGAGTATCAGTCGACCCGCGCCGGAGTCAAGGCCCTATATGTGCTCGACAATCTGTGGGACGGCCTGGGCGCGCTCACCGTGCTCAATCCCGAGATACGCTATCTCTTCGGCAAGGTCACCATGTATCCCGGCTATCACTCTGATTGCCGCAACATGATACTCTACTTCCTCCACAAGCATTTCCCTGACAGCGAGAATCTCGTAAAGCCCATCAAGAGCCTCGAAACGAGCCTCGACGAGGAGGAGATGAAGCGCCTCTTCACGGGAAATTCATTTAAGGAGGATTACCGCATACTCAAGCAGGCCGTGCATCAGTATGGGCTCAACATCCCGCCGCTGGTCAACGCCTACATGAACCTCTCGCCCACGATGCGCATGTTTGGCACGGCGATCAACGACGAGTTTGGCGACGTGGAGGAGAGCGGCATCTTCCTATCGATTCCTGAAATCACCGAGGAGAAGAAGCAGCGCCACATCGAGACATTTGACGCCTCGGCAGCAATTTTCAAAATCACTTAAATCTTCACAATCATGGCACCTGACCGCATCCTTGTGACCGGAGGAACCGGTTACATAGGCTCACACACGGTAGTCGAACTCATCAACGCCGGTTATCGCGTGGTGATTATCGACAATCTTTCCAACTCCAGCCGCGATGTAATCGACGGCATCGAACGCATCACGGGCGTCCGCCCCGACTTCGTCGAAGGCGACTGCACCGATATGGATACGCTGCGCCGCCTCTTCGCTGACTATCCCGGCATAAGCGGCATCATCAACTTCGCCGCTTCAAAGGCTGTAGGCGAAAGTGTGAAGAAGCCGGTGCTCTATTACCGCAATAACCTCAACACTCTGCTCAATCTTCTTGACCTCATGCCTGGAAACGGCGTGAAGGGCATCGTGTTCTCATCATCGTGCACCGTCTACGGCGAGCCCGACGTGAACCCCGTCACCGAGCAGTCGCCTATCAAGAAAGCCACTTCTCCCTACGGCAACACCAAGCAGATTTCCGAGGAAATAATCACCGACGTCATAGCCGCCGGCGCCCCCTTCAAGAGCATCATCCTGCGCTATTTCAACCCCGTGGGCGCTCATCCCTCGGCCGAGATAGGCGAGCTGCCCAACGGCGTGCCTCAGAACCTCATCCCCTACCTTACGCAGACGGCGATGGGCATACGCGAGAAGCTGAGCGTGTTTGGCGACGACTACAATACCCCCGACGGCTCCTGCATACGCGACTATATTAATGTGGTGGACTTGGCCAAGGCTCACGTAATCGCCGTGCGCCGTATGCTCGAAGATGCGTCAGAGGCTCCCATCGAGATTTTCAATCTCGGCACGGGTCAGGGCGTATCAGTGCTTGAGCTCATCAACACCTTCGAGGCCGCTACCGGCGTGAAAGTGCCCCACGTAATCACCGGCCGCCGCGAGGGCGACATCGAAAAGGTGTGGGCCGATCCCTCTTACGCCAACAATGTACTCGGCTGGAAGGCCGAGACCCCGCTGGCCGACACCATGCTCTCGGCATGGAACTGGCAGAAACGCCTGCGCGAGCGCGGCATAATGTAATCAGTAATATCCGTCATGAAAATAGGTATAATCGTAGCGATGGAAAAGGAGCTCAACCTGCTCCTCCATCTGCTTGAAAACAAGACTGAAATCACCGTGGGCGACACCACGCTCCACCTCGGCACCATAGGCGCCAACGAAATAGCCATAGCCCGCTGCGGCATAGGCAAGGTCAACGCGGCCGTGGGCGCCATGACACTTATCGACGCTTTCCACCCCGGGCTCGTGATCAACACCGGCGTGGCCGGAGGAGTGGGCGCTGACGCGGGTGTGCTCGACGTGGTGGTGGCCGATGCCGTGGCTTACCACGATTTCTGGTGCCTGGGCGAGGAGTGGGGACGCGTGCCCGGCTGCCCGCGCCTGTTCCGCACCGCCTCGCTCCACGTAGATTTTCAAGACCCCACGGTCAAGACAGGCCTCATAGCATCGGGCGACCTCTTCGTGTCAAAGCCCGAGGAAGTGGAGCACATACGCTCGCTGTATCCTGACGTGCAGGCCGTCGACATGGAATCGGCCGCCATCGCTCAGGTGTGCTATCTCAAGAATGTGCCCTTCTATTGCCTGCGCGTGATCAGCGACACCCCCGGCGGCGACGACAATATCAGCCAGTATGAATACTTCTGGGAAGACGCACCCCGCCATTCGTTTAACGTACTTCACCGCATCCTGCTCAGCATCTGAGCCCCGCCCGGAGGTTCCATGAAGGATATCAAAGGCATCAGGGGTAAATACTACATCGCCCGCCTCATCGAGGAAGGGGAGCACGAGCGGCAAGACTTCAAGTTTGCCATCACCGACGCGCGCAAGATAGCCCGCTCGCTGTCAGCCTTCGCCAATCATTCAGGCGGAAGGTTGCTCATAGGCGTGAAGGACAATGGCGTGGTAGCCGGTGTGCGCAACGAGGAAGACATATATCTCGTGGAGCAAGCCGCCGAGCGCTATTGCGTGCCACCTCAGCCCATCAGGGTCGACGCCTTCATAGCCGAGGGTGGCGCCAAAGTGATGCGCGTGGAGATCGACCCCTCGCCTGAGCGACCTGTGATGGTGGATGAGGGTGGAGGCTCACTTAAAGCCTACTACCGCGTGGCCGACGAGAATATCGCCGCCCATCCGCTCATGGTGCGCGCCTGGCACGAACGGTCTCGCTCACAAGGGATGCTCATAAGTCCTGACGGTACCGAGCGAATGCTGCTCGACCTGCTCGCAGGTGGCGACATGACGGTGGAAGACTTCATGCTCCGCGCCCACGTGTCGCGTGCCCGCGCCGAGGATGTGGTGGTGAAGATGCACTGCGCCTCGCTGGTCGACTTCAGTTTCGACGGCGACCGATTCATCCTAACTCTTTCAAAATAGGCTCATTATGTGGGTAGTATTAGCTATAGTCTCGGCTCTATGCCTGGGATTTTACGACGTGATGAAAAAGCTGTCGGTCGACGGCAACAATGTCTTGGGCGTGCTTTTTCTCAACACCCTTTTCGGCTCGCTCTTCATGCTGCCGGTCATCATCGCCGGAGTAATCGAGGGCAACTACGGCCTCGGCAACACCCTTGCCGGCCACGGTGCCATACTCATCAAGTCGATGATCGTGCTGTCGTCGTGGCTCTTGGGCTACGCCTCCATCAAGCACCTGCCGCTGACCATAGCCGGCCCCATCAATGCGTCGCGCCCGGTGATGGTGCTCGTGGGCGCGCTGCTCATATTCGGCGAGCGCCTCAACCTGTGGCAATGGATAGGCGTGATACTCGGCTTTGCGTCGCTCTACTTCATCTCGCGCGTGGGTAGCCGCGAGGGAGTATCGTTTAAGGGCAACAAATGGGCGTGGATGGCCATAGGTGCCACCATGATGGGTGCTGTAAGCGCGCTCTACGATAAGTATCTCCTCACCCGCTTCGAGCCGCTCGAAGTGCAGGCTTGGTACTCGCTCTACCAGTTTTTCATCATGGGCATCACGCTCTGGATCATAAGCCGCATGACCACAGAAAAGAAGTCGCTCACCTGGCGCTGGACCATCCCTCTCATCTCGGTATTCCTCACCGTGGCTGACCTTGCCTACTTCTACAGCCTTTCTGTCCCCGGCTCGATGATCGCCGTGGTGTCGATGATACGGCGAGGCAGTGTGATAGTGCCGTTCTTCTACGGTGTATTTGCACTGCACGAGAAAAATGTGCGCATGAAGCTGGTCGACCTCACGATTCTGCTCGTGGGTCTTACATTTCTTGTCGTCGGCAGTTTGTAAACTATCTGAAAAAACGCTACCTTTGCGTCGGTTCAACTATTCTGATTATTATCACGCATGAACAGTCTGCTACGAAATATCCTCACGGCTCTCGCAGCCGTTACCGTCATCGGCATCTCGGCCGATGTAAAGGAACTGCCGGTGACCACCATCAACGGCAAGCTCTACCATTATTATAAGGTGGAGGGCAAGGAGAGCATCTACTCCGTAGTCCACAAGCTCAAGGTGCCCAAGGATGAACTGCTCCGTTACAATCCCGAGGCCACCGAGGGCCTCAAGAGCGGCATGACGCTCTACTATCCCTTCGACGACAGCGCCGTGGAGACTCAGGCTGAGGAAGCTCCCGCCGCCCCGGCAGCCGTGACAGCCGAGACTCCCGAGACTCCCGCTATAGCTGAAACTCCGGCGGTAGCTGTAGCACCGGTTGCAGCCCCCGAAGTTAAGGAAGTTAAGGAAGAGACTGTGGACGACGGCACCCACCTGGTGCAACGCGGCGAGACCATCTACGGACTTGCCCGCCGCTACGGTGTCACCGAAGCCGACCTCATGAAATGGAATCCCTCGCTCGCCGACGGCCTGAAAGCCGACAGCCGCATCATAGTGCGTGACCCCTCACCTGCTCCGGCACCCGCCCCCGCTACCGCCGTGGGTGAGCCTGCTGAAATGCCCGCGCCCGCCGAGGGCTACCTCGTGAAAGAAAAAGAGACTTTCTACTCCATAGCGCGCGACCACGGCATCACCGTGCCCGAGCTTGAGGCTGCAAATCCGCAAGTCACGCTCCTCAAAGCGGGTATGATTCTCACCATTCCCCGCCCCGGCGACGCTGATGAACCTTCACCGGCACCCCTCACCGCTACCACCGTCGCTCCGCAGGATTCCACGGCCGTGGTCACACCTACGGAGGAAGCTGTCACTCCCGCGCGCGACAATATCAATATCGCTCTCATCCTTCCGTTTATGACCAAGCAGGAGCCCGTCAGCAAGCAGGCGCAGCGCTTCACCGAGTTCTACAAGGGATTCCTCATCGCCGCCGACTCGCTCCGCCACTCGCGCAAGGCCATCAACATCCTCGCCCTCGACAGCCACGGGTCGACTGACACTGTCAATAATATTCTCGCGCGCCCTGACCTGAAAGAGATGGACGTGGTGATTGCCCCCGACAATGCCGCCCAGCTCGCCTACATAGCCCGCTGGGGTCTTGAAAATAACGTTAAGGTCTACAATGCGTTTGTGATAAAGGACGATACCTACGTGGGCAATCCCATGATGCTCCAGAGCAATATCCCGAGCGAACTGATGCTCGACAAGGCTGCCGACGGTCTCGTAGAATCGCTCGGCGCTTTCACCCCGGTAATCGTGACGCGCAAGGGCGTGGAAGCCGACAAGGCCGATTTCCTCAAAGCGCTCGACGAGAAGCTGAAAGCCAAGGGGATAAGCCCGGTGACAATAGAGTTTGACAACCGCCTCACTTCGTCGGCTCTCTCGGGGCTCAGCGCCACGGGCGAATATGTGTTCATCCCCGTCACCGGCAAGCAGGCCGAGGTCAACAAGATACTCCCCGGCCTCATCGACTGGCACCGCAATGCCCCCGCAGCTCACGTGAAAGTGTGGGGCTATCCCGAGTGGATTGCGTTCCGCGGCGAGACACTCCAGAATATGCACGCTCTCTCCACTACCATCTACTCGCGCTTCGCCCCCGACGAGGAGCATTACCGCAACAAGAAATTTGACGCCACATTCAAGCGCTGGTATGGCTCGGAGATGGAAAATGCCACTCCGCGTCAGGGCCTGCTGGGATTCGACACCGGCATGTATCTCCTGCGCCTGGGCCTGCTCGACAAGCCCGCTCCCTCGGGTGTGCGGTACTCGGGCATTCAGACTGACTATGACTTCCGCTCCGTGCCCGACGGCGGGTGGGTCAACAATTCCCTCATGCTCGTGTCATATCTCCCCGGCGGCGAAATCAGCAAAACGTCAAAGTGATGAGACTGCTACTTCGAATCATAATCGCCGCTGTAATAGCCTGTTGCGCTCCGGCAATAGCCATGGCGCAATATGTCTATTCGCCCAACTTAGCCGTGGGCGTAAAGGCCGGCGGCACTTTGTCGATGATGACCTTCTCGCCCGAGGTAAAGCAGAATTTCCTGCCCGGCTTCATCGCCGGCGTGATGGTGCGCTACACTGAGGAAAACCACTTCGGCCTCATAGGCGAAATCAACATAGAGCAGCGCGGCTGGAAGGAGGATTTCGAGGATGACGCCGCAAAGTTCAGCTACGAGCGCACCCTCACCTATATTCAGATTCCGCTCCTCACCCACATATATTTCGGCAGCCGCAAGTGCAAGTTTTTCATCAATCTCGGCCCGGAGTTTGGCTACATGCTCTCGGATAAGATCGACGCCAATTTCAATTACCACGACATCGCCTCGATACCCGACTTCCCCCGCGGCTACCGCACCAACGAGCAGCTGGCCATGAAAGCCTCTAACCGCTTTGACTACGGTATCTCGGGCGGTCTGGGACTGGAACTCATAGCTCACGAGCGCAATTCATTCATGCTCGAAGGGCGATTCTATTACGGCCTGGGCAACATCTATCCGTCGTCGAAGCGCGACTTTTTCTCAGCCTCGCGTGGCATGTCGATCGAAGTGACGCTCGGCTACATGTTCCGCATAAAATAATCCCGCCATGGACCTCTGGATCAACATAGTAGGCTACGCTGCCGCCCTCAGCATGATAGGCGGTTACCTGCCGCAGGCCATCCACACCATCCGCACCCGCGACACCGACGGCATCGCCCTCCCCACATTCCTGCTCCTCGGCCTGGGCAGCATACTCTTTGTGGTGCAAGGCATCCTCATCGACAACTGGCCCCTGATCATCACCAACGCCATCACCACCGTATCGTCGCTCATAGTCTTCTGCATCAAGATGAAAAACGACCACTTCAGCGGGAGAAATAAACGAAAGTGATTGGATGTAGTTACGTCGCTTCGCGACTATACTTGACCAACAATAACGTAACAGATAATGGTGTCGGAGACACCTAATCGTCAGAAACCCCGTACTTTAGTGCGGGGAAGGCGTAAAAAAGGATAATAGCGTCCGGGCAGGACGCTTCGTGTGAAGTGGATTACTGCGAGAGCGCTTGCCACCTACACAAAAGCGTCCCAATGGTAGGCAGGTCATAGTTCATAGGATTTCCCGGCACTAAAGTACTGGGGGTTCTGACAATTACGTACCTCCGGCACGCTTTGGCTTTACGTGTGGGTAAAGCTCTCGAAAGCATCTTCGCACATCCTATCAAAAAATCTACAGTTCACAGCTTTACTAAACTGACTTGCACGAAATTAATATATATTAGTTGATAAATCTAAGTATTATCTGAATTTTACCTGGAATTATAAACTGTTATTTCTAAATTTGCGAAAAATATTAGTAATAATGACCGATTCAGAAAAATCTGTTCCCAAGTGGACGTATTGGATTCTTGCGTCTATAGTTGCGGCGCTGGTGTATTGCGGGTATATCCACGCCATGCCCGGATACATTATGATTTTCATGCTTGTTTGCCTGCTGGCTTACGCAGGGGTAGGCAGTTACTTTTTGTATCGACAAGGAAATACAAAAGCTATAGTAGGCGTATGGATCGCAGTAATCGTCACAGTAGGTATTTTTGCCTTTAATGCAGTAGCCATAAACAAGCTACTCGGGATAGAGTAACGAGGAGATGATAACTGTCTAAAATGAGCTCAAGCCGTATTCCGGTGCATAAGATAAAAAATAGACAACGGTAAAGTCCGGTAGGGACGCTCCATGAAGCGTCCGGCGGCGACCACGGCGATGGATCGCACGCAAATCGTTGGATATTAAAAAGTTACATTATTGTTCTGCCGGACGCTCCATGGAGCGTCCCTACAAGATTATGCCTTTTGACAATAGTAAATTGATGCATATTACTACGGCAGTATATGCACCGACTTTTCGGCTTGTGCCCAAAAAGAGCCCGTTTTAGATATATTCTGCCGCAGGTCCACCCCAATGCCTTATTCTAAGGCATCCCCCAAAATTATATCCTACAGTCGTAGGCGCGTCGCTTCGCGACGTTTCCGGAAATAGCCGCCGGTAACTTACTGTATTACTGAACAATAGCCCTACTCTTCTCCTAAACGTCGCAC